>CAZXNF010000249.1:0-5467 GCA_964641785.1 uncultured Streptomycetaceae bacterium
GAGTCGAGGTTGACGAGCCCCGGGTACTGGCGCGCGCGCGCGAGCAGCTTCTCCACATAGCCGTCGAGCGCCTGATACGTCGGCGCCTGCACCACGAACTGCACCGCCGGATTGCGGAAGTTCTGGCCCAGCGAGGGCGGGTTGATCGGAAACGCGAGCACGCCGGGCATGGTGGCGAACATTTTGGGCGCCAGCGATTTCGTAATGTCGATCTGCGAGCGCTTGCGTTCGTCCCACGGCGTGAGGCGCACGAAGGAGATCGCCGAATTGACCGGATTGGGACGTTCGAGCCCGGGGGCCACCGCGACGAAGTAGGTGGTGATCTCGGGTACCTCCTTGTACATGGACTCCCAGATTTTGGCGTAGGAGTCCGTGTAATCCATCGTTGCGCCGTCGGGCGCAACCAGCACGCCGATGAAGAAACCGCGGTCTTCGAGCGGCGACAGTTCGCTCTTCAGCATCCAGCCGAGCGAGACCATCACGGCGATCAGGCCCAGGTAGGCGCCGATCACCCAGCGGCGGCGCGCCACCACCCACGCGAGCGAGCGGCGGTAGGCGTTGTTCATCGCAACGAAGAAACGCTCGGTGGCGTTGTACACCGCGCCATGCCGCGCCTCGTGGCGCAGCAGCTTCGAGCACATCATCGGCGTCAGCGTGAGCGAAACGAAGCCCGACACCAGCACCGCCATCGCCACCGTCAGCGCGAACTCCGTGAACAGCTTGCCGGTATTGCCGGTGGCGAACACCAGCGGCAGGAACACCGCCGCCAGCGTGACCGTCATCGCGACGACCGCGAAGGCGATTTCGCGGCTGCCCTTGATCGAGGCATCGAAGGGCTTCATGCCTTCCTCGATGTGGCGGTGGATGTTCTCCAGCACGACGATAGCATCGTCCACCACGAGACCGATCGCCAGCACGATGCCGAGCAGCGTCAGGATGTTGATGGTGAAGCCGAAGATCCAGAGGAAAAAGCAGGCGCCGATCAGCGACACCGGAATCGTCACGAACGGAATCAGCGTGGAACGGAAAGAGCGCAGGAAAATGAAGATCACCAGCACCACCAGCACGATGGCCTCGACGATCGTGCGGTAAACGGCGTCGATGGAGGCCTCGATGAACACCGAGGTATCGAAGGCCACCTTGATCTGCATGCCTTCGGGCACCGCCGCCTGGATCTTCGGCACCTGTGCCTTTACGGCGCGCGCCACCGCCAGCGTATTCGCGGTGGACTGCTTGACGATACCCAACCCCACCGCCGGATTGCCGTTGACGCGCACCGTGTTGCGCTCATCGAGGGGCCCCAGTTCGGCGCGGCCCACGTCCTTCAGGCGCACGGGGTAGCCGCGCGACTCGGTGATGATGAGGTCGTTGAACTGCGCTGGCGTGCGCAGGTCGGTTTCGGTCAGCACCGTGAACTCGCGCTTGGTGCTCTCGATGCGGCCGGAGGGAATCTCCACGTTCTCGCGGCGCAGTGCGTTCTCCACGTCGAGCGGCGTCAGGCCGAAGCCGGCAAGCCGGTCGCGGTCGAGCCAGATTCGCATCGCGTACTTGCGCTCCCCGCCGATGATGACGGTCGCCACCCCGGGCAGGGACTTGAGCGTGTCAGCGACGAAGCGGTCCGCGTAATCGGTGATGAACAGCGGATCGTGGCGGTCGCTGTAGAACGCAAGCCAGATGATCGCCTGCGCGTCGGCCTCGATCTTGGAGACCACCGGGTCGTCCACCTCGTCGGGCAGCCGGGCCCGCACCCGCGCCACCCGGTCCCGCACGTCGTTGGCCGCCGTGTCCGGGTCGCGCTCCGGGATGAACTCGACGGTGATGGTGCTGACTTCCTCGCGGGAGATGGACTTGATGGTCCGGATGCCCTCGATGCCTGCGAGCGAATCCTCGAGCGGCTGCGTGACCTGCGACTCGATCACCTGCGGACTCGCGCCGGTGTACACCGTGCGCACCGACACTACCGGCGTATCGATCTTCGGATACTCCCGGATCGACAGCCGCTGGAAGGAAATCACGCCCAGCAGGACAATGACGAGGCTCATCACCGTCGCCAGGACGGGACGGCGGATGGAGAGTTCGGGGAGGAACATGGCGGACTACTTCGCGGGTGCCGCTGCGGGCTGCTTGTCGGACATCACCATCACCGGCGCGCCGTTCTGCAACTTCATCTGGCCGTCTGTGACCACCACATCCGAAGCAGCCAAACCCTTAACGATCTCGACTTCGCCGGGATTGCGGCTGCCGATCTCCACTGCTGCCATCACCGCCTTGCCGTCCACCACGCGGAACACGAAATTCTTGTCGCCGCGCGGCACCAGCGCCTGCTCGGGAATCAGCAGCGCCTTGTCGCGGCTGCCCAGCGTCAGCAGCACGCGGGCGAACATGCCGGGCCGCAGCTTGCCGCCGGGATTGGGGATGCGCGCCCGTAGCGTAGCGGTGCGCGTCTTGTCGTCGAGCGTGGTGTCGAGCGCGTAGACCTGGCCCTTGAACGGCTGGCCCGGAAACGCGTCCACGCGCACCGCGACGGACTGGTTCTTCGTCACCTGACCCACAAAGACTTCGGGAATGCGGAAATCCAGCTTGATGACGTCAATCGCATCCAGACGCGCCAGGTCTTCCCCCGCTTTGACGTACGCGCCCGGGCTCACGAGGCGCAGGCCGACGATGCCCGCGAAGGGCGCGCGGATCTCCATCTTGGCGAGCCGCACTTCGTCCTCGGTCCTGCGCGCGGTCGCCTTGCGGAACGCCTCCCGCGCGTCATCGAGCGCCTGCTGGCTGATGAAGTTCTGCTTGAACAGTTCCTCGGCGCGGTTGGCGCGCGCCTGCTGGAGCCGCACGTCCGAACTGCTGCCGGCGAGCTGCGCATCGACCTCGCTGGTGTCGAGCAGCACGAGCTTGGCGCCCTTCGCCACCGCCTGCCCTTCGTCGAACTGGATCGCCTTGATGCGGCCGGCGACTTCTGGCCGGATGACGACGGACTCGTTGGCGATCAGCGAGCCGACCGCACTGATGTCGTTGACGACGGTGCCGACTTTCACCGGCACGGCGCGGACCGGCATGGCGGGTGGACCGCCCGCCTTCTGGTCCTTCTTGTCCTGGGCGGAAACCGAAAAAGCAAGCGCGGCGAACAGGGCCGCAAAAGCCCAGAGGGGGAAACGGGTCATCGGAGGAACGCACCCGGACGGCGCGTGAAATCAAAACGGAATTTTACGGCTTTCCACGCATGTGGGACAGAGTAATGGACTATTCGACCATGGTCTGGTCGAGGTAACGCCACATCCAGTGCTCTCCGCGCTCGAACGAACGCATCACCGGATGCTGCGTGGCCCGAAAATGCACGCTCGCGTGTTTTCCCGGGGAACTATCGCAGCAACCGACGTGTCCGCATTCGAGGCAGAGTCTGAGATGTACCCAACGCTGGCCGGTCCGCACACCTTTAGAGCAACCCGAACCGCTGGGTGTCACCTCCCGGATGGTGTCGACGTGCGAGCAATGCTTCGCCACGGCCGGCTCAACGGTTCACGTCCACCACCAGTCGTCCGCGCACTTTTCCATCGAGCACATCGGGTGCCGTGGCGATCGCCTCTTGCAGCGCGATCTCGCGCGTCATCAGGTCGAGCTTGGCGATGTCAAGATCGCGCGCTAGCCGCTGCCACGCTTCCTCGCGTCGCGCGCGCGGCGCCATCACGCTGTCGATGCCGGCGAGCGTGACGCCGCGCAGGATGAACGGCGCCACCGTCGCCGGGAAGTCCATGCCCTGCGCGAGGCCGCAGGCGGTGACGACGCCGTTGTAGCGCATCCCCGCGCACACATTGGCCAGCGTATGGCTGCCCACCGTGTCCACCGCGCCCGCCCAGCGCTCCTTCGCCAGCGCGCGGCCGGGTTGGGACAGCGTTGCGCGATCGATCACGTCCGCCGCGCCCAGCGACTTGAGGTAGGGCGATTCGTTCAGGCGGCCGGTGGAGGCAGTCACACGGTAGCCGAGCTTCGCCAGCACCGCCACCGCCACGCCGCCCACACCGCCCGCGGCGCCGGTTACGAGCACTTCCCCGTCGCCCGGCTGGACGCCATGGCGTTCGAGTGCGAGCACGCACAGCATCGCGGTATAGCCCGCGGTGCCGATCGCCATCGCCTGCCGCGCGGTGAACTTCTCCGGCGTTTTCACCAGCCAGTCGCCCGACAGGCGCGCCTTCTGCGCGAGACAGCCCCAGTGCGACTCGCCCACGCCCCAGCCGTTGAGCACCACGCGGTCGCCCGGCTTGAAGCGCTGGCTGCTGCTCTCTTCCACGACGCCCGCGCCGTCGATGCCGGGCACCATCGGATACTTGCGCGCGATCGGTGCACGGCCGGTGAGCGCGAGCGCGTCCTTGTAGTTGACGGTGGAGAACTCGACCTTGAGCAGCACATCGCCTTCCGGCAACTGCGCCTCGTCGAGCGCAGTCAGGGTGCAGGTCTGCGTGCTATCGGGCTTATCGAGCAGAATGGCGGTGAACATGCTTCCTCCTAATGCAATTTGACGCGCGGCTCGGTGCGCCGCGTGATCAGGCGCGCGAGCGTGTCGAGCGCCACCTTCGCGTAGCCGTGCAGCGCCAGCAGGTGCATCTTGTAGAGCGAGATGTACATGAAGCGCGCGAACAGGCCTTCGATGAAGATCGCGCCGCCCAGCAGCTTGCCCATCAGACTACCGACGGTGCTGTAGTGCCCGAGCGACACCAGCGAGCCGAAATCACGGTACACGTATTTCTCCAGCGGCTTGCCGTCGAGCCTGCGCCGCAGGTTCTTCAGGAGGTGCGAGGCCTGCTGATGCGCGGCCTGCGCGCGCGGCGGTACCGTGTGCACGTGGCCGGGCCAGGGGCAGGCCGCGCAGTCGCCGAAGGCGAAGATGTCGGGGTCCTGCGTCGTCTGCAGCGTCTGTTCGACGACCAGCTGGTTCAGACGGTTGACCTCCAGCCCATCGAGTCCCGAGAGGAAGGCCGGCGCCTGGATGCCCGCTGCCCAGACCGTGAGCTCGGCCGGAACCCGCAGCCCGCTGGCCGTCCGAACCCCGCGGTCCGTGACCTCGACCACGCGTTCGCCGGCCAGGACTTCCACTTTCAGCCCGTGCAGCAACTCCGTCGCCGCCGCGGACAGACGTTCGGAAAGCTGCGGCAGGATGCGCGGCGCGGCCTCGATCAGCGAGAGTCGGATATCGCGCTCGGGATTGATGCGTTCGAGTCCGTACGACACGAGCTCGCGCGTGGTGACGTGGAGCTCCGCCGCGAGCTCGACCCCGGTGGCGCCCGCACCGATGATCGCCACATGCAACTGCTCTGGCCGCAAGGGCTCGCTCTGGGCGTTGGCACGCAGGCAGGCATTGATCAGCCGCCGGTGGAAGCGCCGCGCCTCCTCCGGCATGTCGAGGCTGATCGCGTGCTCGCGCGCGCCCGGCGTGCCGAAGTCGTTGACCTGGCTGCCGACGGCGATGACC
>CAZXNF010000249.1:5477-5807 GCA_964641785.1 uncultured Streptomycetaceae bacterium
GCGTGTCGTAGGGAATCCGCCGCTGTGGAATCACCGCCTCGCCCGATTCGTCATCCCAGGCGGCGACCACGATCTCGCGCGCCGCGCGGTCGAGTCCTTCAAAGCGGCCGAGCTGAAAGTGGAAATGGTGCCACCGGGCCTGCGCGAGGTAATCGAGCGCATGGTGATCGAGGTCCATGCTGCCAGCGGCGACCTCGTGCAGCAACGGCTTCCACAAGTGCGTGCGCGTCCGGTCCACCAGCGTGATGCGCGCACGGCTGTGTTTGCCGAGCGTGTCGCCCAGCCGCGTCGCCAGTTCGAGTCCACCGGCGCCGCCGCCGACGATGACGA
>CAZXNF010000250.1:0-5805 GCA_964641785.1 uncultured Streptomycetaceae bacterium
AAGAAAAGATTGCCGGCGCGCCACCACCGCCGCCCGCGTCCGCATTCGCGCCGGCATCGCAGTCGCTGGGCGCGGGTGACGCGGCAACCCTGCTGCAACTCATCGCCGGCGCGAAGCGCCCGCTGCTGATCACCGGCCCCGCCCTGGCCAACGCCCGCGGGCGTGCGCTCGGGGCGAAAGCGTCCGCCGCGCTCGGCGTGCCGGTCGTCTGCATGGAAAGTCCGCGCGGCGTGAACGACCCTTCGCTCGGCGCCTTCGCGGACGTGCTGAAAACCGCCGATCTCGTCGTGCTGCTCGGCAAGCGGCCGGATTACACGCTGCGCTTCGGCCAGGCGCCAGCGTTGGCGGCCGATTGCCGTTTCGCCCTCATCGATCCGGAAACGCAGGGCTTAGACGCCGCGCGCACCTCGCTCGCAGCCGCCGCCTCGCGTATCGCGCTCGCGACGGTCGCGGACACCACGCCGGCCCTCGAAGCTTTATGCGCCGGCGGCCAGCGTCGCAGCGACGGCTGGGCCGCCGAGGTCGCGTCCGCCATCGCGCACCGGCCGGCCGCCTGGGCCACACTGGCTGGCGCCGATGCGCGCGTGCATCCTGCGCAGATCGGTCGCGCGGTGCAAAGTTTCATCGAACAACAGCGCGAGGCGGTGCTCGTCGTCGACGGCGGCGAGTTCGGCCAGTGGGCGCAGGCCTGCGTGCAAGCGCCGGAGCGTGTGATCAACGGTGTCGGCGGCTCGATCGGTTCCGCGATTCCCTTCGCGTTCGCGGCCAGGGTCGCGCGCCCCAATGCCGCGGTCGTCGCGCTGCTCGGCGACGGCACCTTCGGTTTCCATCTGGCCGAGTTCGATACCGCCGTGCGCGAGCGCGTGCCCTTCATCGCGGTCGTCGGCAACGACGCCTGCTGGAATGCCGAATACCAGATCCAGGTGAACGCCTACGGCCCGTCGCGCGCGCAGGGCTGCACACTGCTGCCCACGCGCTACGACCGCGTGGTCGAGGCGCTCGGCGGCCACGGCGAAACCGTGACGAATGGCGACGACTTGCCCGCCGCGCTCCAGCGCGCCGCCGCATCCGGCCTGCCAGCGTGTATCAACGTCGCACTGGACGGGAAGCCGGCGCCTACCGTTTCACGCACCGTCGCCCCCGGCGCTGCCGGCGCACACTGATATGCCGAAGATCGCGCTGGCGGAACTCACGACGCTCGCCTGTCACGCACTCGAACGGGCGGGCGCCTCCGCGGAGGCGGCGCGCAGTACGGCGGACGGACTGGTCGCCGCCGACGCACAGGGTCTGGCCTCGCACGGCGTTTCGCGCCTGCCGCAGTACGCGGGTCACATCAAGGTCGGCCGCGTCGATGGCAAGGCCGTGCCGAAGATCGTGCGCGACAAGGGCGCCTGCGTGCTGGTGGATGCCGCCGACGGGCTGGCGTTCCCGGCTTGCGCGCTGGCGATCCGCGAGGCCATCGCGCGGGCGCGCACGCATGGCGTCGCCGTCGCGGGCGTGACCAACAGCTATCACGCGGGCGCTGCCGCCTTCCACCTCGAAGCGGCCGCGCAGGCCGGCCTCGTCGGCTTCGCCTTTACCAACTCGCCGTCGGCGATGCCCGCCGCAGGTGGCAAGCACGCGATCTTCGGCACCAATCCCGTCGCCGCCGTGTTCCCACGCCGCAACGCCGCGCCGCTGGTGATCGACCTGTCGCTCTCGGAAGTCGCGCGCGGCAAGATCATGGTCGCGGCGCGCGACGGCAAGCCCATCCCGGAAGGCTGGGCGCTGGATAAACAGGGCAAACCCACCACGGACGCGAAGGCGGCCCTTGATGGCATGATGCTGCCTATGGGCGGCGTGAAGGGCGCAATGCTGGCGCTGGTGGTGGAGCTGCTGTGCTGCGCGCTGACCGGCGCGCACCTGGGTTTCGAGGCGGACTCGTTCTTTTCGGAGCAGGGCAACCGCGCGCGCATCGGGCAGACCTTCTTCGTCATCGATCCGGGCGCGCTGGCGGGCAATGATGTATTCGCGGAGCGCATCGAAATGCTGATTGCGGAAATGCTGAAGGACGCCGGCGTGCGCCTGCCCGGCGAGCGACGGGCGAAGCTGGCCGCGGCGGCGGCGCGCGAGGGCGTCGAGATTCCCGATGCGCTGCTGAAACAAGTGCGGGAATTGGCATCCGCATGACCGACATGCTCAAAGTCAGCATCTGGCGCGGCCGCGAGGACGGCGCGTTACAGACGTTCGACGTGCCGCGCCGCGACAACCAGACCGTGCTGGATGTCGTGACGTACATTCAGCGCAGCCTCGACCCCACGCTGTCGTACCGCTTCTCCTGCCGCGTCGGCATGTGCGGTTCCTGCGCGATGCAGGTCAACGGCCGCGCGCGCTGGACCTGCCGCACGCATGTGTCGAAAGTGGTGGATGGCGACGCGCTGGAAATCCGACCGCTGTCCAATCTGCCGGTGGTGAAGGACCTCGTCACCGACATGGCGCCCTTCTTCGACAAATGGGCGCAGGCGAAAGGCCAGTTCAAGGGCACGGCCACGCGCAAGGATGACTTCGCCCGCGTATCACCCGACTCGCCGATGCGCCGCCTCGCCAATGCCGCGATCGAGTGTATCGGCTGCGGCGTGTGCTACAGCACCTGCGACGTCGTGAGCTGGAAGCCGGACTACCTCGGCCCCGCCGCGATGAACCGCGCCTGGACGCTCATCAACGACGAACGCGACGGCGCGCGGCGCGAGCGTCTCGAAGCGGTTGCGGGCGACGCGGGCTGCCACGCTTGCCATACGCACATGAGCTGCACCGAACAGTGTCCCAAGCAGTTGTCGCCCACCGCGTCCATCGCGGGGCTCAAACGCACGGTCGCCGGCGCCGTGCTGAAAGGCGAGCTGTGAGTGCGCGCGCGCAAGTCTGGCTGTGGATCGCGCAGCGCGCGAGCGCCGCGGTGCTGGCCCTGTGCGTGCTCGTGCACCTCGTGCTGATGATCTACGCCGTGCGCGGCGGCCTGTCCGCCGGGGAGATTCTCGGCCGCACCCGCGGCAGCGTGGGCTGGCTCGCCTTCTACGGAGTGTTCGTCGCCGCCGTTGCCGTGCACGGCCCCATCGGCTTGCGCAACATCCTCACCGAGACCTTCGGCTGGCGCGGCGCGGGACTCAATCTCGGGGTGGGTGTCGTCGGTGTCGCGCTGCTCTTCTGGGGTGGCCGCGCAGTGTTCGCGGTATTCACGGGCTGACCGCCATGCGCAACGACGCCCGCGCCCGCAGCCATCCGTCGTACTGGGCGTTCATCGTCCATCGCGTGTCGGGCCTGCTGCTGACGTTGTTCCTGCCCTTCCACTTCTGGGCGCTGGGCCAGGCACTCAACGGCGAAGCGGCGCTCGACGGCTTCCTGCGCTGGACGTCGCAGCCGCTGGTGAAGGTGGCCGAGATCGGGCTGGTCGTGCTGCTCGCCGCGCACCTGACCGGCGGCCTGCGCCTGCTCGCGCTGGAATTTCTCGCCTGGCGCGACTGGGCGAAGACGCTGATCGCCATCGCCGCGGGCCTGAGTGTCGCCGCGGGCCTTGCGTTTGCCCTGGGGCTATAAATGGCCAAATCCAAACCGCCGTTTGCCTTCATCGAACTGCCGTCCGCGCGCAGCACGCAGAAACCGCGTCGCACCGGTCTCACCATGATGGCCGACTTTGGCATCCCTTACGGCCAGGTCAAGGACACGCTGGAGATGGCTGGCGACTACATCGACCTCGGCAAGATCGCCGTCGGCACCGCGCGGCTCTACGATCTTTCCTACCTGCGCCGCAAGCTCGCGCTCTACCGCAAGCACCAGGTCCGCCCCTTCATCGGCGGGCAGTTCATGGAGTACGTCTACGCCACCTACGGCAATCCCATGCTGGAGCGCTTCCTGCGTGAGGCGAAGCGCGTGGGCTTCGACGTGATCGAGATTTCCGACAACTGTCTGCCGCTGACGCGCGCCGAACGCATGGGCCAGATCCGCCTGGCACAGAAGTGCGGGCTCGCGGTGTTCGGCGAAGTCGGCTCCAAGGACATGAAGAACGACGCGCGCAAGCTGATCGGGCAGGCGCAGGACTGCTTCGAGGCGGGCTCCGAACTGGTGCTGGTCGAGGCGGCCGAGCTGATCGAGAACGGCAAGCCCAAGATGAAGCTCATCAACGGCATCCGCCGCGGACTCGACATGGATCGCGTCCTGATCGAGCTGCCCGGCCCGTGGATCCACGGCGTGACGCTGTCGGCGGTGGAAGACATGAAGAAGTTCCTCGTCGCCGAGTTCGGGCCCGACGTGAACCTCGCCAACGTGACCGCGCCGGATATCATGGAAACCGAGGCGCTGCGCGTGGGGCTGGGCGTCGTGGGACCGACTAAAAAGAAATGGAAATAGCCGCAGAGCCGCAGAGAGCGCAGAGAGGTCAAAAGTTCATATTTTCTCCGCGTTCTCTGCGTCTCCACGGCTAATTTAGTTTGAGTGATTAGGGAGATACGCATGGCAAAAAAGCCCAACCTGCTCGTGATCCTCATCGACGACCTGCGTTTCGACGAATTCGGCGCCGGCGGGCATCCGTACATGAAGACACCGCACATCGACCGCATCGCGCATGAAGGCGCGCTGTTCGAACGCGCCTTCCACACCACGCCGATCTGCTCGCCCAACCGCGCCTCCATCGTGACCGGCCAGTACGCGAGCCGCCACGGCATCATCGACAACGTTGCGCGCGAGGCTGCGAGCCACCGCCTGCCCAACTACAACCTCGCGTTGCAGAAGCTCGGCTACGAAACGGCGCACATCGGCAAATGGCACATGGGCAACAGCGGCGCGCCGCGCCCCGGCTACGACTTCTGGGTCGCCTACGACGGCCACGGGCGGCTGAACGACCCGAAACTCAACGAGAACGGCACCTACGTCCAGCACCAGGGTTACGTGACCGACATCATGAACCGCATGGCGACCGACTTCATCAACCGCAAGCACGGCAAACCGTGGGCGCTCATGTTTGCGCACAAGGCCGTGCACCCGGACGCCGAGCAAGCCGCCGACGGCACGGCGAAGATGGAGGGCTACCGCGTCGCCGCGCGCCACCAGGACCTCTACAAGGACGCGATCTTCCCGAAGACGCCGAACATGCTGCCGGCCGCGGAGATCATCAAGCAGAAGCCGGCGTGGGCCGAGTCGCTGCACCTGCGCACGCTGCCCGCGTCGCGCGCGGTGCTCGATCCGCTGTTCGCCGGCCAGCAGGAAGAAATCCGGCTGCGCGCGCGCATGATGGCGGCGGTGGACGAGGGCGTCGGCATGATTTTCGAGGCGCTGGAGCGCACCGGGCAGCTCGACAACACCTTCATTATTTTCCTCGGCGACAACGGCTACTTCTTCGGCGAGCACGGCCTCGGGCCTGACCGCCGCTTCGCGTACGAGGAGGGCATCCGATCGCCCTTCACCGTGCGCTTCCCGAAACTGGCCAAGGCCGGCTCGCGCGTGAAGAACCTCGTGATCTGCCAGGACATTGCGCCGACGCTGATCGAGCTCGCCGGCGGCAAACCGGGCCAGCACATCCAGGGCCGTTCCTTCCTGCCGCTACTCAAGAAAGACCGCAAGGGCTGGCGCAAGTCGGTGCTGATCGAATACTGGGCTGAAAACGCCTATCCCTGGCTGGTGGGGATGACCTACAAGGCGGTGCGCACCGATCGCTACAAGTACATCCACTGGGTCAACCTCTCGCGCAACGGCGAGCTCGACGAGCTGTACGACCTCGAGAAAGATCCCTACGAAATCGCCAACCTGAGCAAGCGCCCGGCCTACCGTGCGATCAAG
>CAZXNF010000251.1:0-5780 GCA_964641785.1 uncultured Streptomycetaceae bacterium
GATGATCGAATACGAAGTCGCCTGCGAACTGCATTACGCCGTGCACGGCCCGGCGGAGTTCGTGTTCAACATCCACGCCGCGCGCAATTCACACCAGCAGGTGCTGAAGGAAAGCTTCCAGATCGACGGCGCAACGCACTGGTCCGGTCGATCAGCCGGACCAGTCGATCCACCCGCCCCAGGCGGTGGCAAGGATCAGCAGACCGAACGCAATGCGGTACCAGGCGAACAGCGTGAAGTCGTGGCTGATGATGTAGCGCAGCAGCCAGCGCACGCATAGCAGTGCGGAGGCAAAGGCGGCGAACAGGCCGACGGCGAACACCGGGAGATCGGCGGCCGACAGCAGTGCGCGATGCTTGAGGAGATCGTAGGCGCCCGCCGCCACCAGTGTCGGCACCGCCAGGAAAAACGAGAACTCGGTCGCCGCCTTGCGCGACAGGCCGAACAGCATGCCGCCGATGATCGTGGCGCCGGAACGCGACGTGCCGGGAATCAGCGCTACCGCCTGCGCGCACCCGACCTTGAACGCATCGAGCGCGCTCATCGCATCGACCTCGGCGACGCGCGCCGGCGCCCGCGCCGCAGGCCGGCGCTCAACCCACAGGATGAAGAACCCGCCAACGATGAAGGCGATGGCGACCGGCACCGCGTGAAAGAGATGCGCCTTGATCAGGCTGCCAAACGCAAGGCCCAGCAGGGCCGCCGGCATGAAGGCGATCGCCAGATTGCGGACAAAGCGCTGCGCCGCGGCCTCGGAGGCCAGTCCGGTGAGCGCGCCGGCGAAGCGCCGCCGATACTCCCAGACGATCGCCAGCATGGCGCCGCTCTGGATGACGAGTTCGAAGACCTTGCCCTTCTCGTCGTGGGCGTCAAGGAGGCTGGCGGCGAGAATGAGGTGGCCGGTGCTGGACACCGGCAGAAACTCGGTCAGCCCCTCGACGATGCCCAAAATCAGGGCTTTCCACAGCAACGGATCCATGATGCCGCGCGATTTTATCCCGGGGCGGGATCTCCGCGCGGACTAATATCGACCGTGCCGGTACTCGAACGAACGGACTAAATCGCCTGCTGGCCCGGCGGCAACGGCCGCCGCGGCTGCGCCTGGGGCTCGCGCCCGGACTCCCATTCTTTCAGCGCTTCGCGCGCCCTGCGTTCCGCCTCGTCGAGCAGGCCGCGCGCGAGTTCGGCGCCGCGCCGCCTGAGCGTATCGGCGATTTCCGCGCCACGTTTCTCAAGTTCGGCCGCCGGGGGCGGTTCACGGCCCTCGATGGCGGCGCGCAGCGACTCGCGCAGATACGACAACAGGTGCTGGGCATCGCCTTCGCGGATCACGGCGCCAGCATCGGGCCGGGCCAGTGGCGGCGCATTGTCCTGCGCGAGCGCGGCCGGGGCCGATAGCGCGCAGGCACAAGCAATGACGATGGTCGTGATGGGCTTTTGCATGATGGTCGCACTCTCCGCAGGCGCCCATCTTACCTCCACACCAGCTATTCGTAACGCAGCGCCTCGATCGGCAGCAGGCGCGACGCCTTGCGCGCGGGGTAATAACCGAAGAACACGCCGATCGCCGCCGCGAAACCCACCGCGAGCACGATGGAGCCCGCCGACAGCGTGATGCGCCAGCCGGACAACTGGCCGACCGCGAGCGACCCGGCGAGGCCGAGCGCCACGCCGATCAGGCCGCCGATCAGGGACAGCGTGACGGCTTCGACGAGAAACTGCTTCAGGATGTCCTTCGCGCGCGCGCCCACCGCCATGCGCAGCCCGATCTCGCGCGTGCGCTCGGTAACCGACACCAGCATGATGTTCATGATGCCGATGCCGCCGACCAGCAGCGACACGGATGCCACCGCCGCGAGGAGCAGCGTCATCACGCGGCTGGACGCCTCCTGCGCCTGCAGGATTTCCGTGAGATTGCGGATCGTGAAGCTGTCCTCCTGCCCGGCCTGCAAACGGTGGCGCTGGCGCATCAGCTCGCGCACGCGCTCCTCGGCAAACTTCATGTCGGCGCCCGGCCGCACCTTGATCGAGATCGAACCGACGCGCCGCAGCCTGCCCTGCGTCTGCCCGAGCACGCGGTTGCGCGCGGTGGCGATCGGCATGAAGATCGCGTCGTCCTGGTCCTGGCCCAGCATGCTCTGGCCCTTGCGCGCCAGCAGGCCAACGATGGTGACCGGCACGTTGCGCACGCGGATGACCTGGTCCACCGGATCCTCGTCGCCGAACAACTGCTGCGCGGTGGTCTGGCCGATGACGGCGATCTTGGGCGCGCCGCTCATGTCTGACGCATCGAACAGCCGCCCGCTGGAGATCGTCCACTCCCGTGCCTCGAAATATTCGGGACTGACCCCGTAGAGGCGGGTCGACCAGTTCACGTTGCCGGCAATCAACTGGGCGGACCCTTGAATGACCGGGGCGGCGGCCTGGATCTCCGGAATGTCGCGCTGGATCGCCCACGCATCGTCCTCGGTCAGTGTCTGCAGCGCGCCGGCGCCGAGCCGCACGCCGCTGCTGGTCGTCGAGCCCGGGATCAGGATCATGAGGTTGGAACCGAGGCTCTTGATCTGTTCCTGCACGCGCGCCTGCGCGCCGCGACCGACGGCAATCATGGTGATGACGGCGGCGACGCCGATGATGATGCCCAGCATCGTCAACATGCTGCGCAGCTTGTTCACCCGCAGCGCGTTCAGCGCAATGCGGAGGATGGCGGAGAGCGTCATGCCGGTGCCTCCTCTTCACGCACGAGCGTCGTCAGCAACTGCGCGGCATCCCGCGCGGCATTGGCACGGTCTTCCAGCACGTGGCCGTCGCGGAAGGTGATGATGCGCGAGGCGAAGGCGGCGATATCGTGCTCGTGCGTCACCACCACGATGGTCTTGCCGGCGCGATTCAAGGCCTGCAGCAGCGCCATCAGCTCAACGCTGGTGACGGTGTCGAGCGCGCCCGTCGGTTCGTCGGCGAGGATCAGCAGCGGGTCGTTGACCAGGGCGCGCGCGATCGCCACGCGCTGCTGCTGGCCACCGGACAATTGCGCGGGATGATGGTCCATGCGGTCGCCAAGCCCCACCTCGCGCAGTCGCTCCTCCGCGCGCGTGCGGCGCTCCTCAGCCGAAGCCCCCGCGTACAGGAGCGGCAGCTGCACGTTCTCCAGCGCGGAGGTGCGCGCGAGCAGGTTGAACTGCTGGAACACGAAGCCGATGCGGCGGTTGCGGATGGCGGCGAGCGCGTCGCCCGTGAGCCGCGCGACGTTGTCGCCGGCGAGGAAATAGTCGCCCGCGCTCGGGCTGTCGAGGCAGCCCAGCAGGTTCATGAAGGTGGACTTGCCGGAGCCTGACGGCCCCATGATGGCAACGAACGCGCCGGCGTCGATGGACACCGACACGCCGCGCAGCGCGCGCACGTGGTTCGTGCCCATCACGTACTCCTTGGCGAGTTCGCGCGTTTCGATCAGCGCGGCCATGATGCGGGCGTCCGGGCGCTCAGAAGGGAAGCCGCGGACCGGACGGCGGGCGCGGGCCGCCGGGCGCGACGGCCTGGGCGTATCCGGTGATGATCTGGGCGCCCTCGGCCAGTTCGTCGCCGAGGATTTCGGTCATGGCGCCATCGGACAGGCCGGTGCGCACATTGACTGCTTTGGGCTCGCCGCGATCGCCGGCGATCCACAACCGCCCGCTGCCCGTGCGTCCGCTGCCTGCGCGGCCCGCAAACTCGGCGACGAGTTCCTCGAACTTGGGCTTCTGCTCGGGCTTCAACAACTCGGCGATGCGTGCACGCAGATCGGCGCGATTGCGCTCGGCGGCCTTGGCGCGTTCGCCCTCGGGCAGGTCGCGCAAGGCCGCGATTTTCTCGCGTTGAGCGGCGAACAGCGCGTCGATCTGCGGTTTCTGCGCGTCATCGAACGTGATCTCCTTCTCCAGCCGCTCGCGGAAAGGGTTGCCGCGGCCGGCGCTTTTGCCGCCCTTGTCGGCCGGCTCAGCGCTCTCCGACTTCGCCGACTTGCCGGCGTCGCCCGCGGCCGGCGCGGCCGCAGTTGCCGAGGGCGGACGGAAGCGCAGCGCCGCATTCGGCACCTTGAGCACCGATTCGCGGCGGGCCGTGATGATGCGCACGTTGGCCGTCATGCCGGGCAAGAGCCGCAGGTCGGCATTGGTCGTCGACACCACCACGATGTAGGTGATCACGTTCTGCACGTTCTGCGCGGCCTTGCGCACCTGCGTGACCTCGCCGTTGAAGGTGCGGCCGGGAAAGGAGTCCACCGTGAAGGTTGCCTTCTGGCCGAGCTGGATGCGCCCGACGTCGGACTCGTCGATCGCGGTGTCCACGCGCATGTCGGAGAGGCTCTGCGCGATGATGAAGAGCTCCGGCGCCTGCAGGCTGGCCGCGACCGTCTGTCCGGGGTCTACGCTGCGCTTGATGACGATGCCGTCGACCGGGGCGCGGATCTCGGTGCGTCCGAGGTCGATTCGCGACTGCGCGAGCTGCGCCTCGCGCTGTTTGACGATGGCGGCGGCGTTCCCGGACTGCGCCTGCGCGACGTCCAGCATCGCGGCGGCAGCTTTCGCATCCTCGGTCAGCGCATTGAAGGTCGCCAGCGTCTTGTCGCGGTCGGCGGGCGAGATGAAGCCCTTTTCCAGCAGCTTCTGTTTCTGGTCGTATTCGCGCTTGGCGTCCGTTGCATTCACCTGGGCGCGCGACAGCGAGGCCCGCGCGGACATGATGTTCGCCTGCTGGACCAGCACCTGCGAGCGCGCCGCGTCGAGGTCGGCCTGCGCCTGGCGCATCTTGTATTCGAAGGTTTCCGGATCGAGCCTTGCGATCAGCTGGCCTTGCTTCACCTCGGAGTTGAAGTCGACGAGGATCTCCTTGATCTGGCCCGAGACCTGGGAGCCGACCTGCACCGAGACCACCGGGTTCAGCGTGCCGGACGCCGACACCGCGGCGACCAGCGGACCGCGCTCGACCTTACCGAAACGGAACTCGGGTCCGTCGCCGCCGCTGGTCCACAGGGTCACACCCACCGCAACCGCAATGACGACCACGGCGGCGGCGATCCACCACGGATGATTGCGGATGAAACCGGGAACGCGCACGCGTGACTCCAAAGGAAGACTCTATTGTAAGAACAGCGCGGGCCGCGGTTGTTCCCTGCGGTTCCAGACGCCGACGGCAACTTTGTAAGCAACCGTTACAGCGCTGCGTACTACTGCTTCTGGTAGATCTCCGCGCCGCCTTCCTTGAACTCGCGGGCCTTGTCCTGCATCCCCCGGGCGAGGGCATCCGCTTCGGCGACCCCCAGCTTCCGCGCGTAGTCCCGCACGTCCTGCGTGATCTTCATCGAGCAGAAGTGCGGGCCGCACATCGAGCAGAAATGCGCGACCTTGGCGCTGTCCTTGGGCAGGGTTTCGTCGTGGAACTCGCGCGCCTTGTCCGGATCGAGGCCCAGATTGAACTGGTCCTCCCAGCGGAATTCAAAGCGCGCCTTGGACAGTGCGTTGTCGCGGATCTGCGCGCCGGGATGGCCCTTGGCGAGATCGGCGGCGTGGGCGGCGAGCTTGTAGGTGATGATGCCGTCCTTGACGTCGGCCTTGTTCGGCAGCCCGAGATGCTCCTTGGGCGTCACGTAGCACAGCATCGCCGTGCCGTACCAGCCGATCATGGCGGCGCCGATGCCGGAGGTGATGTGGTCGTAGCCCGGCGCGATGTCGGTAGTCAAAGGCCCCAGCGTGTAGAACGGCGCTTCCGCGCATTCCTTCAGCTGGAGCTCCATGTTCTCCTTGATG
>CAZXNF010000252.1:0-5777 GCA_964641785.1 uncultured Streptomycetaceae bacterium
GGCCGGCCACATCGCGGCCTTTGTCGAACGTGGGCTTCTCGCCCGCCTTGCCGGTTTCGATCCAGCCGCGCGGCGCAACGTCCACCAGCGGCACGGCCTTCCAGTCGCCGCCTTCCTGGCTGCCGATCGCGCGCGCCTGCGGGAACACGCTCAGCAGGGTGAAGCCCTCGGTGATGGGGTGGCGCGGATAGCGTGCAGCGATGCCGGTGCCCGGCGGCGCCTTGAGGCTTTCGGTGGCCGGGTCGTGGACCGTGCCCGGCCCGAGCACGAGCCCGAGCTGTTCCGCCACCGGCTGCAGCCCGCGCAGTGAGCCCTGTTCGACCAGCCACAGCAGGTTGCCGCCACTCTTGAGCCAGGCCTTGATCTTGTTTACCTCGCCCGGCAGCAGGTCCACCTGCGGGCTCGCGATCACCAGCATCGCCGCGTTCACCGGCACGTCCGGCGCGAGCGACAGGTTGAGCGTGCCGGGTTTGAAGCCCTTGGCCTGCAACTGTCGTCCGAATTCGCCGAGGTCGTGGTTGGCGCCGCCGGTCAGCGAGCGCTCGCCGTGCCCGTCGAGGACCAGGATCAGCCGTTCCTGCGCGCGCTTGAGGCGCATCAGCGCGTTGCCGAAGCTCGATTCCGAGAGGTCGGTCAGGTGCTGGGTACGGTTCTGGTACTCCACCACCATCTCGCCGTTGACACGGATGCCGGCCGCCTGCGCAAGGCGCGGTTCGATGCGCGGATCGACGAAGGCGAGCGCCAGGTCGGGCTTCTCCCGCCGGTAGCGGCCGAAGAACTGCTCCATCATGCGCTTCAGGTCCGCCGACTGCGGATCCTGCATGTTGAGATACGAGGTGACGCGCACCGGGCCGTCGATCTGCTTCAGCAGTTCGGCCGAGGCTGGCGACAGCGTGTTGCGCGCGTTGGAGGTCCAGTCCCAGGTCGTGCGGTACTCGCGCGCGAGCCATGCCGTGAGGGCGACCGCGGCGATCAGCAGCACGACGAACACGCTGTTGTGCACCAGCAGGCGCGTGCGCTGTTTGCGGCCGGCTTCCATGGCTTAACCGCGCAACCGCGCGGCGTCGAGGCGCCGCACGGTGAGGGTGATGAAGAAGGCCGTCACCAGCAAGGACGCGGTGAGACTGAAGGTATCGATGGTGCCGGCGAGGAAGCTCTCCAGCGCGCGCAGCGGCGACAGCACCTGCGCGAGCGGCACCAGGCCTTTCGCCGCCGGCCATTGCGCGGCACGCAGCACTTCCGCCAGCGTTTCGCCGATCACCGCCAGCCCCAGCAACGCGCAGAAGGACGTGATGCCGGCCACGATCGGGTGCACGGTCAGGCTCGACAGGTAGAGGCTGACCGCGGACAGCGACGCCGCCATCAGCGCGAGCCCGATAAAGGCGGCGGCCAGCCGCCCGAGGTCGACTGTGCCGCCGGCGAGCAGCGACAGCGGCATCAGCGCGGCGATGGCGAGCAGCAGCAGCAGAAACAGCCACAGGCCCATGAACTTGCCGACGACGATTTCCGTCATGGACAGCGGCGACGAGACGAGGAAGGTCATCGTCTGGTTACGCCGCTCTTCCGCGATGAGCCGCATGCCGAGCAGTGGCACCAGCACGAAGAACAGCAGCGAATACACGTTGAACACCAGCAGCCCCACCATCTCGGTGACGCCGCGGAAGCCCGGGATGCGCATCGCCTGCGACTGGAACTCCGCGTACTGGTCGATCTGCTTCAGGAACAGGTAGCCGAGCAGGAACTGCACCACCGCGAGGATGATCCACGCCAGCGGCGAGGCGAACAGCGCCTTCAGCTCCTTGCGCGCGACGGTGAGAATCATGGGTTCGCCGCCAAGACGCCAAGGACGCCAAGGGCGCCAAGCAATAACAACGAAGAAATGCGGGAGGGGATAGACGAGAGAAGATAGAAGTGAATACAAGGTCCCGCAACGGCGAATTTTCGTCTCTCGTCTCTCGTCTCTCGTCTTTCGTTGGCGTCTTGGAGGCGAATCATTGTTGTTCTTTCCGCGTCAGGTCCACGAACACTTCTTCCAGCGAGGTGGCCGACGGCACCAGTTCGAACAGGCCCCAGTTGCGCTCGACCGCGATGCGCGCGAGTGCTTCTGCCTCGAAGCCGCCGGCGAGGCCGAGGCGGAAGCGGTTGCCGCCGCCCGCCGCTTCGGCGCTGGCCACACCCTGCACGCGCTGCAGGTCTTCCAGCGCCGGCGGCCGCTTGAGGCCCAGCGTGACCACGCGGTCGGACTTGAACGCCTTCAGCGCGGCGATGGTGTCGCTGAATACCGTCTTGCCGCGATGCAGGATCTGCACGCGGTCGCACACGGTCTCGACTTCCGGGAGGATGTGGGTGGACAGGATCACGCTGTGGTTCTGCCCGAGTTCGCGGATGAGCTGCCGGATGTCGCGAATCTGGTTGGGATCGAGGCCGATGGTGGGCTCGTCGAGGACCACCACGTCCGGCGCGTGCACGATCGCCTGCGCGATGCCGACGCGCTGCTGGTAGCCCTTGGAGAGCGTGCCGATCAGCTGCCGCGCGACGTCCTTCAGTCCGCAGCGCACGAGCGCGTTGTCCACCGCGGCGCGGCGCTTCGCCTTGGGTACGCGGCGCAGCCGCGCCGCGAGGTCGATGTATTCGCGCACGTTCAGTTCGCGGTACAACGGCGGTGTTTCCGGCAGGTAGCCGATGTGCGCCTTCGCCGCCGTCGGACGCTCCAGCAAATCGACGCCGCAGATCGCGATCTCGCCCGCGGTCGGCGCGAGGTTACCGGTCAGCATCTGCATCGAGGTGCTCTTGCCGGCGCCGTTGGGGCCGAGGAAGCCCAGGATCTCGCCGCGCTTCAATTGGAGGTCCAGCCCTCCGACGGCGGAGAAGCTGCCGTAATTGCGGCCGAGTCCCCGTGCGGAAACGGTGAGATCGGCGTCGGGTATGGTCATCAGGGTGGCGGCGAAATGTCGGGAATGCGCGGCTTGTGAGGGCGGCCAAATATACCTAAACTCGCTCGCCATATGAAGAACTTCCCGCAGGAGGCACTTCCTGATTCCGGGTCGAACTTCCCACCTTCTCGCGTGTCGCAGTAAACGCCTGCCCCGACCGGATCGCGATTGCCCTGGCACTCTCTGCCGGTCCGGAGCGGTGCCTGTCACTTCCTTCGCATTTTCCGGGTCCTTTCCCTTGCTGAATCCGCTCGCACTTTCCCGCGTCACCCTTCTGGCCGCGCTGGTGGCCGCCGTTGCGATCGCTGCCGCCGCGCCCGCGCAGTCGCAGGACGCTGCCCGCCTGCAACTCGCCCAGCAGGCGCCGCCGGCGACCGCGCCTGCCACGCCGGCCCCGCGCGTGATCGTGCGTCCGCAGGCGCAGCCTTCGCCCAAACCGCGGCCGTTGCCGCCGGGAGAGCTGAACCAGCAACTGCTGTTCAAGCTGCTGGTGGGCGAGATCGCGCAGCAGCGCGGCCAGACCGCGGTCGCCGTGCAGGCCTACCTTGAAGTGGCGCGGGAGACCAAAGACCCGCGCATCGCGCAACGCGCCGCCGAGATCGCCTGGAACGCGCGCATGTCCGCCGCGGCGCTCGAGGCCGCAAGTATCTGGTTGCAGGCCGAACCCGAATCTCCGCAGGCGCGGCAGGTGCTCGCCGCGCTGCTGGTCAACCAGCCCAAGATCGCGGAAGCTCAGCCGCACCTCGAAAAATGGCTGGCCGCCGACCCCGCCGGCGCCGGGCAGACCTTCCTGCAAATCGGCGCGCTCGCCGTGCGCAACCAGGATCGCGCGGCCGCCCTGCAACTGGTGCAGGGCCTGGCCCGTCCTTACCCGCAACTGCCCGAAGCGCGTTTCGCCGTTGCCCAGGTCGCTGCGGCCGCGAACGAAGACGCCATCGCGCTGGCGGAATCGCGCGAGGCGCTGCGCCTGAAGCCCGACTGGGAGCAAGCCGCACTTCTCCACGCGCAGGTGCTGCAGAAAAAATCGCCCACCGAGGCCACCGCTTTCCTGAAAGACTTCCTCGCCAAAAACCCGCAAGCCAAGGACGCGCGCCTCGTCTATGCCCGGCAACTGGTCGGGGATAAGCAGTACGAACCCGCGCGCAAGGAATTCCAGTCGCTGCTGACGGAATTCCCGACCAATCCCGACGTGGCGATGGCGGTCGCGCTGCTCTCGCTGCAGTTGCAGGACTTCGATGCCGCGGAATCGCAGTTGAAGCAGGCGCTGGACAACAACTACAAGGATCCCGACGCGGTCCGTTTCTATCTCGGCCAGATCGCGGAAGACCGCAAGCGCTACGACGACGCGCTCAAGTGGTACACCCTGGTCAGCGCCGGCGAGCAGTTCATCCCCGCGCGCGCGCGCTACGCCGGCGTGTTGGTCAAGCAGGGCAAGCTCGCGGACGCACGCAAGTACCTGCAGGAAACCAGCGCGGCCTATCCGCAGAACCGCGTGCAGTTCGTGCAGATCGAGGCGCAACTGCTGCGCGACGCGGGTGACAACCGCGGGGCCTTCGATGTGCTGGGCGACGGGCTCGCCAAGTCGCCGACCTCGCTCGATCTCATGTACGAATACGCGATGGCCGCCGAGAAGGTCGACCGCCTCGACCTCATGGAAGCCAACATCCGCAAGCTGATCCAGCTGAAGCCCGACCACGCGCACGCCTACAACGCGCTGGGTTACTCCCTGGCGGACCGCAACATCCGGCTTGACGAGGCGCGCACGCTGCTCGACCAGGCGCTTAAGCTGGCGCCGGACGATCCCTTCATCATCGACAGCATGGGCTGGGTGCTGTTCCGGCAGGGCGACCTCGACGGCGCGCGCAAGCAGCTCGAGCGCGCCTACCAACTGCGCCCCGACGGCGAGATCGCCGCGCACCTCGGCGAAGTGCTGTGGGCGCAGGGCCGGCAGGACGAAGCGCGCAAGCTGTGGGCCGATGCGCTGAAGAAAGAACCCTCGCACGAAGTCCTGCAAAGCACCATCAAGCGTTTTGCGCGCTGACGCGCGCGCGGCGGCCGCCGGCCGCATGGCGCGTTTCTGCGCGGTTGCCGCGCTCGGCATGCTGCTCGCGGCCTGCGCGGGCCTGCCCTCAACGCCGGTCGAGACCCCGCCCGCCTTCTCCCTGCAGGGCCGCGTCCTCATCAAGGCCCGCGAGACGGCGTTCTCCAGCGGGCTGCGCTGGGAGGCGAGCGCCGGGGAAGACGAGCTCTGGCTCAACGCGCCGCTCGGGCAGACGCTGGGCCACCTGAAGCGGGACGGTGGCGGCGCGGCGCTGACCACCGCGGACCAGACGGTCTACCGCGCCGGCAGCATCGAAAGCCTTACACGCCGCGCCTTCGGCTGGGAAATGCCGGTCGACGGGCTGCGCTGGTGGGTGCTCGGTCGCGCGGCGCCGGCGCCGGCTGCGACGGAGACGGTACGTGATGCGCGGGACCGGCTGACCGCCCTGATGCAGGACGGCTGGCGGGTGAAGCTCGAATACGACGGCGACGCGATGCGGCCGCTGCGTTTGCAGGCCACCAAGCCCGACGCCGAAATCCGGCTCGCGATCGATGGGCTCGATGTGGTTGAACCGACACGGAGCGCACCGTGACTCGCGCCGGCACTTACCCTGCCCCCGCGAAGCTCAACCTCATGCTGCGGGTGATCGGCCGCCGCGCCGACGGTTACCACCTGCTGCAGTCCGTGTTCCGCTTCATCGACTACGGGGACACGCTGACGGTCCGCGTGCGGGACGACGGCGTCATCGCGCGCGGACCGTCAGCGTGTCCCCGTAGTCGATGAAGCGGAACACGGACTGCAGC
>CAZXNF010000253.1:0-5773 GCA_964641785.1 uncultured Streptomycetaceae bacterium
GGACGTCTTTCAGTGCTGCGAGGCGCTGTTTGGTCGTCACGCCGTAGACCTTCACGGTGCCGGCCTTGATCTGCTGCGTGGTGTTGGTGGTCTGGTCGCACATGATGTCGACCTGGCCGCCCATCAGATCGGTCATGGCCGGCGCGGTGCCTTTATACGGCACGGTGGTCATGTCGGCTTCGATCGCGCTCATGAACAGCAGGCCGCACAGATGCGAGGCAGCGCCGAGCCCCGCATTCGCGTAGGTGAGCTTGCCCTTGTTGGCCTTGATATACGCGACGAGTTCCTTGAGGTTGTTGGCCTCCAGTCCCTTTTTGCCGATCAGCGTCATCGGCACGTCGGCGACCTGCCCGATGGGCTCGAAGTCGTTCAGCGTATCGTAGGGCAGCTTGCGGTAGAGCGCGGGCGCCGTGGACATGCCGATGTGGCTCAGCAGCAGCGTGTAGCCGTCGGGCCTGGCCTTGGCCACCTTGTTGATGCCGATGGTGCCGCCGGCGCCGCCCGAGTTGTCGATGATGACCTGCTGCTTGAGGACGTTGGTCAGCGCGACGCCGAGGTTGCGGGCGAGCGTGTCGGTCGGGCCGCCGGCCGCGAAGGGCACGACGACGGTAATCGGTCTGGTCGGAAAATCCTGGGCAGCGCCAAGCGTGGCGGCGAGCGCCAGTCCGACCGCGGCTAAGGTGCGGGTGATCCTGTGCAACATGACAACCTCCTCTGAGTTTTGCCGGTCATTACCAGTCGCGGATGGGAACCCGTTGCAACGGCCCTGTTGTTGGGTATTAGAGGGGCCTGCGTTGACACGGTTCCCGCCCAGTGCGGGCGGGCGCGAATTCTAGTGGAAAATTTCGTCGCTGGCGCTGGTGCGCTGCAGCGGAATAGCGGTCAGACCGAAACGGCAGCCGGGGTGAAAGCGTCGGCGAAAAATGCTTCCGCGGGCAGACCACAACGGGTGGTGTAGTCCTGCCGCGCGGAATCGACCACGATGGGCGCCCCGCACGCATAGACCTGATGGCCGGACAGGTCCGGCAGGTCCTCCATGACCGCGCGATGCACAAAACCGGTGCGTCCGGTCCAGGCATCCTCGGGTGCAGCCTCGGACAAAACCGGGACATAACGGAAGTCCGGGCGCTCGCGGGCCCAGCCCTCGACGAGGTCGTTCAGGTAGAGGTCGGCGCGGCGCCGGCCGCCCCAGTACAGCGTCATCGGGCGCGTGTGGCCCGCATGGAACGCATGTTCGATGAGCGCCTTGATCGGCGCGAAACCGGTGCCGCTTGCCAGCAGCACCATCGGTTTCGTGCTGTCTTCGCGCAGGAAGAAGGTGCCCAGCGGCGCCTGGAAACGCAGGATGTCGCGCGCTTTCAGTTTGCCGAAGACGTGCTGGGAAAAGGCGCCGCCGTAGTTGCGGATGTGCAGTTCTATGAACGCATCGTCATGCGGCGCGTTCGCCATCGAGAAGCTGCGGCGGCTGCCGTCACGCAGCAGGAATTCGAGGTACTGCCCGGCGAGAAACTGCAGGCGCTCGTTGGCCGGCAGCTTGAGCTCAAGGCGCATCACGTCGGGTGCGAGCAGTTCCAGCTTCTGCACGCGGCAGGGCAGCGTGCGTATCTGGATGTCGCCCGCACCGCCGAGGACGCGGGCCTCGAGCACGAGGTCGGTGAGCGCCTGCGCCTGGCAGAACAGCGCGTAGCCCTTTTCCTTCTCCGCCGGCGGCAGCGCGGATTCCTGGTGCGTGCCGTAGTCGACGCGCCCCTCGAGGATCTTGCCCTTGCAGGTGCCGCAGGCGCCGTTGCGGCAGCCGTACGACAGGGTGTAACCGGCGCGCAACGCGGCGGTGAGCACCGATTCGCCGTCCTCGACGCTGAAGACGTGATCGCTGGGCTTGAGGGTGACCTGATGCGGCATGGGCGTGACCGTGCGGGCGGTGCGTTAAACTGCTGGCATGAAACGCTTGTTGATCATCGGCTGCGGCGATATTGCTCAGCGCGCACTGCCGCTGCTGTCCCGGCGCTATCGCATCTACGCGCTGGTCCGCTCGCCCGAACGCGCCGCCGGGTTGCGCGCATTGGGCCTGGGCATCGTGCCGGTGAGCGGCGACCTCGACCGGCCGCACTCGCTGCAAGCGCTGGCCGGGCTCGCGCACGACATCCTGCATTTCGCGCCGCCGCCCGCGCAGGGCGTGCGCGATACGCGCACTGCGCATCTCACTGCTGCGCTTGGACGTGCACGTAACGGCGGCGCGGCGAGCTTACCACAGCACCTCGTCTACATCAGCACGACGGGCGTCTATGGCGATCAAGTCGGCGCCGTGGTGACCGAGACTGCGCGCGTGCAGCCTGCGACCGATCGCGCGCGCCGGCGCGTGGATGCCGAAATGCAGTTGCGCGCATGGGGGCGCCGCAACCGCGTGCGCGTGACGCTGCTGCGCGCGCCGGGCATCTACGCCGCGGAACGCCTGCCGCTCGACCGCCTGAAGGCCGGCACGCCGGCGATTTGCGCCGACGAGGACTCGTACTCGAATCATATTCACGCCGACGATCTGGCGCGGCTGGCGGTGACGGCGCTGTCGCGTGCCGCGCCCTTGCGTGCCTACAACGCGGTGGACGACAGCGTCCTGAAGATGGGCGACTGGTTCGACCTCGTGGCCGACCGCCACGGCCTGCCGCGCCCGCTGCGCGTAACGCGCGAAGCAGCGCGCGGCCTGGTGTCACCCGCGCTGTGGTCCTTCATGGCCGAGTCGCGGCGCATCGCCAACGGGCGGGTGAAGCGCGAACTGGGCTTCCGCCTGCGCTATCCGACGGTCGCCGACGGCGTCCCGTCCGGGCGCTGAACGCGGCCGTACCGCATGGGTGCGCTCCTCGTCCTGACCAATGCCCCGGACCGCGCGACGGCGGAGCGGATCGCGCAGCATCTCGTCGAGGCGCGCCTCGCAGCCTGCGTGAACATCCTCGCCGAATGCCGGTCCGTGTACCGCTGGCAGGGCGCGGTGGAGACGGCGACCGAAGTCCCCCTGCTCGTGAAAACGCAGGAGACTCAATACGCGGCCGTCGAACGCGCGATCCAGGCCTTGCATCCTTACGAGGTCGCCGAAGTGGTGGCCATCGCCATCGACCATGGCGCCGCGCCCTACCTCGAATGGCTAGCGGCGCAGACCGGGCCGGCCGCATGATGCACGGACCTCCGGAGCGCCGTCGCGCGTTGCACGGGCTGGGTGCGTTGCTCCTGATCGCGGCTGTGCCGCCCGCCGCTGCGGTGACCGACGCCGATCTGCTGCCGCCGGAACGGGCCTTCCGTTTTTCGGCGCTGGCGCTTGACGCGGGCCGGCTCGAACTGCGCTACACGGTGGCGCCCGGCTATTATCTCTATCGCGACAAGTTTCGCTTCCAGGCCGATGCGGCGGCGCTGGGCACCGCGGTGTTACCCCCGGGCCAGTCCCGGCGCGATGCCTTCTTCGGCGAGGTGGAAATCTACCGGGGCCGGTTCCGGATTCTGTTGCCGTTCACCGCGCCTGCGGGGGTGACGCGGATCGAGCTGCGGGTGCTGTCGCAGGGCTGCGCCGACGTCGGCGTGTGCTACCCGCCGTACGAGCATCGCGTCGAACTGCGGGTGCGGCGGAGCCGCGCATGAGTCTGCGGCTGCGTTGGCTGGCCTATGGTGGCGCCGCCCTGCTCGCGGTGGCGGCCGGGGTGGGCACCCAGCTTTGGCGACAGTCGGGGGGCGAAGCGCCGGCGGCAGCGGTGGCGGCCTTGCGGGCCACCCGCTTACCGGACCTGGAAGGCACACCCCGGGCGCTGGACGACTGGCGGGGCAAGGTGGTGATCGCCAATTACTGGGCGACGTGGTGTGCGCCCTGTCGCGAGGAGATGCCGATCTTCGTCAAAATGCAGGCTAAATACGGCGATCGTGGTCTCATCTTCGTCGGCATTGCCATCGACCAGCGGGCTAAGGTCGCCGCCTTTGCGAAAGAGCTCGGCATCAACTACCCCATTCTCATTGGCGGGCTCGCGGATATCGAGGCCACCAAGGGGATCGGCAACACGGTGTCCGCGCTCCCGTTTACCCTGATCTTCGACCGGGAGGGGCGGCTGGTGAAGCGCCATCTGGGGGGGCTGAAAGAGCCTGAACTAGAGGCTATCGTTCAGCAACTTCTTTGAAATTGTCTTTATCTCCGTCGAAAATAATCTTCAGGTATTGAAGGCTCTGCCGGACCCAGGCGATTTCTTGGCCCTGCTGTCCGGAATCTCCCGCGATGCCATAGGTACAGTCCGTAGCGTCCGCAGCATGGGTGCCAAGGGCGTCCGCCGGGCGGGATTCCTCGTGGACAGCCCGATCCAATAAGGGCAAAATGCGTCGAATTTCACGCAATTGGCAGCGAACTTCGCTGACATTGCCGATTTCCAAGCAAACCCGGCAGATCAGACGCGTACCATCACTGCAGCTCCCGTCTGTCGCCCACCCTGACCGGAGGATCCATGCCCGGCGCCAAAAACATTCTCGTATTGCACGGCCCCAACCTGAACCTGCTCGGCACCCGTGAGCCGGAGGTGTACGGGTCTGAAACCCTGAATACGATCAATGGACGTCTGACCCAGCAGGCGCGGACGGCCGGGGCGAAGCTCACCGCCTTCCAGAGCAACACCGAGGGCGAACTGGTGGACTGCATCCAGGAGGCCGGCCGCGACGGGGTGGATTTCATCGTGATCAACCCCGCCGGCTATACCCACACCAGTGTGGCCATGCGCGATGCGCTGGCCGCGGTGCGCATTCCCTATATCGAAGTGCACCTGTCGAACGTGTTCGCCCGGGAACCGTTCCGGCAGCATTCCTACTTTTCGGACCGCGCCGTCGGCATTATCAGCGGGCTGGGCGCGCAGGGTTACGCGCTGGCCCTCGATTACGCCTTGCGGGGGCGATGACCATGGACCTGCGCAAGCTCAAGAAGCTGATCGATCTGGTCCAGGAATCCGGCATCGCCGAACTGGAGATCACCGAAGGCGAAGAGAAGGTGCGGATCAACCGCGGCGGGGCGGTCGTGCAGAACACCGCCGCGCCCGCCGTCGCACTGCTAGCCGTGGCGCCCGTGGAAGCGCCGCCAGCCGCGCCCCCCGTGGCCGAAGGGCACACCCTCAAGGCGCCAATGGTGGGCACCTTCTACCGGTCGGCGTCGCCGGGGGCCAAAGCCTTCGTGGAAGTCGGCCAGACGGTGGCCGAAGGCGAAACGGTGTGCATCATCGAGGCCATGAAGCTGCTGAACGAGATCGAGGCCGACAAGGCGGGCGTCGTGAAAGCGATCCTCATCGAAAACGGACAGCCGGTGGAGTACGGGCAGCCGCTGATCGTTATCGGGTGAGGCGTGAGGCAGAAGGAAAGACGAGAGACGCTAGACGAGAGAGGTGACCCCCCGCCCTCTCCTCGCTTGGCCGGCGTCTCCATCCGGGTTTCTTCTTCTTTCCTCTTTCGTCTCTCCTCTTTCGGTATTCAAGATGTTTGAAAAAATCCTGATCGCCAACCGCGGCGAAATTGCCCTGCGCGTGCAGCGAGCCTGCCGCGAGATGGGCATCAAGACGGTCGCCGTGCATTCGGAAGCGGATGCCGAGGCCAAGTATGTGAAGCTGGCCGACGAGTCGGTGTGCATCGGACCGGCGCCGTCGTCCGGCAGCTACCTCAACATCCCCGCCATCATCAGCGCGGCGGAAGTGACCGACGCCGAGGCGATCCACCCCGGCTACGGTTTCCTGTCCGAGAACGCGGACTTCGCCGAGAAGGTGGACAAGAG
>CAZXNF010000254.1:0-5722 GCA_964641785.1 uncultured Streptomycetaceae bacterium
CCGCCAAGGTCGTGCACGCCTGGTCGCGGCGGGCGCCCGGCTGAGCCTGCTGCCGCGCGTCAACATGGGCCGCTAGCGGGGGATGGATGTGCGTGCCCTCGCCGGCAGTAAGTGCCATCTGATCCGAATGGCACTGACTTAAGGTTCCTTCCCCCGCTTGCGGGGGAAGGCCAGGATGGGGGCGAGCGATTTTGCCCCCTCCCTAACCCTCCCCCGCGCAGCGCGCAAGGGAGGGGATCTGCGAAAAATTGCTAAAGTCAGTGCCATTCCCATCTGATCCGCTTGATGACCTGGGCTGGCTGGGCTGGGGTAGCGTGGCGATGTTGTTGTCGTAACCGCCAAGGGCGAGCCAATAGCCGGCGATTTGGAAAGTTTCGCTGCGTTGCGCTTCGCAGCTTGATTGGTATCATTCCGGACGGGGCACGCCATATCGCCATATCTACGAGATCACGGAGTGGCGTGCCGAGGGCTGGGGCAGAAGGCAGAAGGCAAGACCTGCCCCCAAAGTTGTTACGCACCTGCCGTGGGGCGCGGCATGGCCGAACGTCTCACCAGCAGGCGCTACCAGAGCATTGATCTGCCGATCTTCGGCTATGAACGCGTGGTGGACAACCGCGCAATCGTCGATCGCGGGCCGACGGCGTGATCATCGCCGCGCGATCGAAAAATACGTATGCCGCCCTCACACGCTCAATGCCGCTTTCGTGCGCCACACGCTGGACGGCCGTTCTCCCCGTTATGTCTATATCTATCGATACATCAATCGAGCTTTGTGCCTGCCGCCTTTATGACCTTCGCCCACTTTGCAGACTCGGCGCGGATGAATGCGTCGAAATCTTCGGGTGAGCCGCCGAGCGGCTCGGTGCCCTGCAGCACGAAGCGCTCGCGAATTTCCGGCGATTTGAGCGCCTTGTTTATTTCGGCGCTGAGCCGCTGAACGATTTCGCGTGGCGTGCCGGCCGGCGCGAGCACGCCCTGCCAGGACCCCGACGTGAATCCTGCGACGCCCGACTCGTCGGCGCTCGGCAGATCCGGCCACGCTGGCGTCCGTTTCGCCGCTGCAACCGCAAGCGCGCGCAGCTTGCCCGTCCTGGCATGCGCGATCACGACCGGCACCGCTTCGAAGGTAACGGAAGTCTGGCCGCTGATCACTGCGGTTACACCCTCGGCGCCGCTTTTGTATGGTACATGCGTGAGCTTCGTTCCCGTCAAGAGCTGGAAGTTCTCGAGCCCCAGGTGGGGGCTGCTGCCGTTGCCGGCCGACGAGAAGTTGAGCTCGCTCGGCCTCGATTTCGCGAGCGCGACGAGCGCCTTCAACGATTGCGCCGGCACCGAAGGATGTATAACGACGATGTGCGGCGTCAGCGAGACGAGCGTAATTGGCACGAAGTCTCTTTGGGGATCGTAGGGAAGCTTGGCGTACATATGCTGATTGACCGACTGCGTGCCGATCGTCCCCATAAACAAAGTGTAGCCATCGGGCGCGGCCTTGGAGGCGAGGTCGGCCGCGATATTGCCGCCCGCACCCGTACGATTGTCGATGATGATCGTCTGCCCGATACCTTTGCCGACCTCAGCGCTGATCTGACGCGAGATCAGGTCCGTAATGCCGCCGGCACCGAAGGGCACGATGAGCCGGGGCGATTTCGCAGGATAACTTTGAGCATGGACCGCAGCGACTGCCGACAAAAGCGCCGCGCCGACAGCGATCGCTGAATACCGATGGTGGCAATTGAAGAGCATGTAATCCTCGAAGAATTGTTTAGGTGGATAAGAAAGAAGCTTTGTCGAGCCTTTTCGTCGTTGCCATCGATGTAGTCAATCGATACGCATGCCCGAGCTCTTCACGATCTTCGACCATTTGGCGGTTTCGGAGCGAATGAATAATTCGAATTCTTCAGGGGTGTTTCCACCGGCTTCTGCGCCCATCCCGACAAACGTATCGCGCATCCCGCTCGATTTCACAACCTTTACAAACTCGGCATTCAGGCGCGCTATGACAGCAGCCGGCGTGCCTGCCGGTGCAAGTACACCTTGCCAAGAGCCGGAAGTGAACTGGGGAACGCCCGTTTCGTTCACGCTGGGCAATTCCGGCAAAGCGGCTAAGCGTTTAGGTCCGGCCACCGCCAGCGCACGGACTTTGCCCGAATTGATGTGCTGGAGGACTACTGGCAGCGCCTCGAACATCACCGCAACCTGGCCGCTGATGACGGAAGTGGCGGCCTCGGCACCACTCTTATAGGGAATGTGTGTCATCTTGCCGCCCGTCGCAATTTGAAAATTTTCCAAACCGAGGTGTTGGGAGCTGCCGTTACCCGCAGACGCGAAATTGAGCGTTTCGGGTCTTGTGGTCGCGAGCGCAACGAGTTCGCGCATCGATCGCGCCGGAACCGAGGGATGAACGAACACGACGTGCGGCGTGATCGTTACGAGGGTTATCGGCGCGAAATCCTTCGCGGGATCGAACGCGAGCTTCGGATAAAGTGCAGCGTTGACCGACTGAGTTCCGATGGTACCCATCAGCAGCGTATAGCCATCGGGAGCCGAGCGGGCGACCAATTCTGTAGCGATGTTTCCGCCGGCGCCCGGACGATTGTCGATGAGCATCTGCTGGCCGATAGCCTCGCTTACTTTTTGTCCCACAATGCGGCCGACGACGTCTGTATTGCCGCCTGCCCCAAACGGTATAACAAGCCGAATCGGTTTGCTCGGATACGGTTGGGCGCAGACTGCAAGCGGCATTAAGCAAAACGCCAGCAGCGTCGTGTGCAATGCAAGTCGTGCTGGTTCGCGCATTTCTTTCTCCGGACGTTGTCGTCGATGCATGCCTTGCGCAAGCGCCGATATGAAATCAGCTCTTTGCAATCGGTCCGCCAGACTTGATCTGGTCGGGTGGTAGCTTAGACAGCTCGTCATAACTCGAAGCACGCATCGAAGGACGCTGCGAGAACTCCTCAAACCAGCGTCCAAGGTTGGCCCTTTTAACCGCCCAGTGGTCATCGGGGAAGCGGACTTGAAAGTATCCCAGTGCGCAGCCGATCGAGACGTGACCGATAGTGACCGGGCCGTCGAGTAAGTGCATTCTTGCATCGAGCCAATCCATACCGGCTGATGCGGCGTTGATCCAGCGTTCGGTCCATTCCGGGGATTGTTCATTCTTCGCACGCATGATCTCCATGCGCCTCGCGAGCGTCGCCTCCAATATGCCGTCTCCCAATGCTTGCATTCGCAATGCGTGCCAGCGGGCCTTGCCTGACCTTGGGAACAGCTTTTGCTGAGAGTGGAGGCTGTCCAGGTATTCACAGATCACCGGCGAATCAAAAAGCACGTCACCATCATCCAGGATCAATGTGGGAATCTTGCACAAAGGGTTATCCGAACGCAGGCGCTCATCAACATGCGGATTCGTAGCCATCAGTTCGACGCTCGACATGAGGCCCGTTTCGTGGGCGACCACCAGGACTTTGCGGACAAACGGCGATGTGCTGGTTGCGTGCAGCCGCATCTTCATAGACCCCTCATATTCCGCGTCGCACTAGCGACCCGAGCGGACGACCTGGAGTGATACAATCTTTCTCTGCGTGAACTATCGTGCCAATGCTATACGAACTATCGTGCCAATGCCGTAAGCACGTATCTTGCCATAGACGAACGGAGGATCCCGATGAGCTCTACCGCGCAATTATCCAAAGAAGAACTTATGCGGCGCGCCCAGACGAGCATGGAAACGAGCCTCGACGCTCTGGAATGGAGCATCCTTCAAAAGCTTGCACTGACGTGCCGCATTCTTTTCGACGGCGGTCACGACTCCGGGCTCGCGGGGCAGATCACCTATCGCGGCGACCGGCCACGCACCTTCTATACGCAGCAGCTCGGCGTCGGCTTCGATGAGATCACGCCGGCTAATCTGCTACTGGTCGACGAGGATTTGAATGTGCTCGAAGGGAAGGGCATGCCCAACCCGGCGAATCTTTTCCACAGCTGGCTCTATCGCGCGCGGTCCGACGTCAACTGCGTCATCCACACTCACGCTCCCTATGTGTCGGCGCTATCGATGCTGGAGACGCCGTTGATCGTGGCGCATATGGATACGTCAGGCCTGTACGACGATTGCGCATTCGTCGAAAAATGGCCGGGCGTGCCCGTTGGCAACGATGAAGGCCGCATCATTTCCGAAGCGCTCGGCGCCAAACGGGCGATCCTGCTTTCGCATCACGGGCAGCTCGTCGCCTGCGGGACGGTAGAAGAAGCTTGCGTCCTCGCGCTTACGTTCGAGAAGGCTGCCCGCCTGCAGCTTCTTGCCAGTGCTGCCGGGAAAATTCAGCCGATCGAAGAAGCCCTCGGACGCGAAGCTCACGACTGGCTGCTCGGCAAAAAGCGGGTCCAGGCCACCTTTGCATACTATGCAAGGCGGGCGTTGAAGGATCATCCGGATTGTCTTTCGTGATTGCACGCTTCACGCTTTAGGGTCAGGTCTCGCCTTTTGCCTCTGCCTTACAGCCAACCGCCTACTCATGGATTTCTTCGTTCGTCCGCAGGGCCACCGTCGCTTGCGCTTGGGGTTTGAAAGCGCCTGCAGGGACTGACCGGGACAGGCCGCAGGGGCCACCCACACAAAGTCGGCCCACTGCCGAAGGATGATTATTTATGGACAGCGCAGTCGGGACTGATGAGTATCCGAGATCACGGCTTGAATTGCTCGACCTGCAAATCCGCGACCGATCGAAAATGCTTGACGTTGCCCGAAAGCACCGCGAGGTCATGTTCGAGCGCGGTGGCGGCGATCAAGGCGTCGGCGATCTGCAATCCATGGCTTAACGCGAGCGCTTCCATCAGACTCACCGCTCGTTGCGTGATCGCCGCCGTGAGCGGCAATACTTCCGCCTTGTTTCGCATGCCCTGGACGAGCTCCAGATAGCTGATGGCCGATAACGTCAGTCCGGACAGCCGGTCCAGGCGCTGAGTGGCCTGCGGGTAACCGCGCAGGTGCCAGATCAACACATCGGTATCGACCAGCAACGCCGGCATCAGCTTCCGCCGCGGGCACCATCACGCCCGTAGCGAGGCGCGCGTATCTTGCGCACGTAGTCATCGACGTCAGCCACGTCGTCGCGGTCTCGCCAGATACCAAAGGCGGGGTCTTCGACGATGACCGCGTCCGCTGCCGCCGTTTCCTGGCGTACGGCTTCGTCTTCGATACGCACCGTGACGCGCGCATCCGAAGGCTTGGCCAGCCGCTCGCGCCAAGCTTCGGGCAAATCGTCTACCTTCACATGTTCGATGATCACCGCACCCATACGCGTCGCTCCTCAATCAATGGGGCTGGTCGTTCGTCCGATCGACGATCGACCAATGCGTCGGTAACGACGAGACGAACTGACCGGAACCCGTAATTGATTGTAGTCCAATACGAAACAAACATTTACGCGGTTGCCGTGTGGATGGAATAGCGCCCGTCGACCGCGCGGCGGCGACAAACGCGCGACGAAGGACTATTTGATGTTCGGCAGGTTGAGCATCAGCATGTCGATCTGATCGATCAGCAGGCCGTACTCGTCTTTCGCGTCCAGCAGGACGAGGCATTACGTGAAGCGCTGTTCCATGTCCGCCGCGGGCTGGCCGACCGCCCCCGTCAGCAGTTGCGCGAGTTCCGGCAGATCGGCGGCGGCCGCGAACTTCGCGAGTTCGGGCAGCTTCGCCTCGATCTCCGGGCGGGTCATGG
>CAZXNF010000255.1:0-5700 GCA_964641785.1 uncultured Streptomycetaceae bacterium
CTCCATGTTCTTGTTTTCGTACGGCGTGGTGTCCTTCACCGGCCGCGTGTCCACCAGCGAACCGGGCAGGAAGGCACGGATGCCGTTCACCATGACGGTGAGTCCGCCCTTCACCTTGCCGGAAATGAGGCCCGTGATGACCGTGCCTTTTTCGAGCGCGTCTTCGAGTTCGTGCCACGCTGCGAGGCGCTTGGCCTTGTCGCGTGAGAGGCGCGTTTCACCGTGGCCGTCTTCCAGCGCATCGATCGCCACCTGAACGAAATCGCCTGGCTTGACGTCGACCAGGCCCTGGTCGTTGTGGAATTCTTCAAGGGGGATGTAGGACTCGGACTTGAGCCCGGCGTTGACGACCACGAAATTGGCGTCGACGCGGACAACTTCGGCGGTGATCACCTCACCGATGCGCATTTCCTTGCGCGAGAGACTTTCTTCGAACAGCGCGGCGAAATTTTCCATTTCGACAGGCGCGGCGGCAGCAGAAGCAGTAGAGGTAGCGGTGGCAGGCATCATTTTGGAATCAGACACTTATGTTCCCGGCCGAACAGCCCGGCACGGGGTTGATTTGCACACGCCTTGCAGCCGGGGCGGCTCAAGGCACCCTTGGGTACTAGGTACTACTGAAACGCGGAAGCGGAACTACGGTCCTGCAGCAAGGGCTGGCTTACGCTTACGTAACCCTTTGATATTGCGCCAACACTTTCGAAACAGCCGCATCGATGGAAAGCCCGGTCGTGTCGAGCTCAACGGCGTCCGCCCCCTTCAACAGCGGCGCCACGGCACGCCCGGAATCACGGGCATCGCGCTGGCGGAGTTCCTGCAAAAGGGCCGCAAGATTAGCATTCATTCCCTTATCCATCAACTGCTTATAGCGACGTTCCGCCCTTACCTCCGGGCTGGCGGTCAGAAAGACCTTGAGCGTGGCGTCCGGGAAGACCACCGAACCCATGTCCCGGCCATCGGCAACCAGACCGGGTGGCTGGCGAAACCCTCGCTGACGCGCCAGCAGGGCCGTCCGGACTGCGGGCAAAGCCGCCACCATGGACGCCGCAACGCTCATGGCTTCGGTCCGGATAACATCCGTAACCTCTTTATTTTCAAAAAGAATTTTGCTGTCGCGAAAGACGACCGGCAAGCCGCCCGCCAGCCGGGCGAGCCCCGCCTCTTCCGTCAGCGCCACCCCGGCCCGCTCCGCCGCCAGCGCCACCAGCCGATACAGCGCGCCGCTGTCCAGATAGTGGAAACCGAGGCTGGCGGCAACCCGCTGGGCCACCGTGCCCTTGCCGGACGCGGACGGGCCATCGATGGCAATCACCGGGATCCCGTTGGCGTTCATGCGTGAACGACCTGCGCATAGCACTGAAAGAAGCCCGGAAAGGTCTTGTTGACGCAGGCGGGATCGTTGATGCGTACCGGCACGCCACCGAGCGTGACGAGCGCGAAGCACATGGCCATGCGGTGGTCGTCGTAGGTGTCGATCACAGCGTGAGGCGTGAGGCCATGAAGGGGGAGGGGCCCCTTCATACCCTCCCTGGCCTGAGGCGGCGTCACCGCCAGAAAATCCGCGCCTTCTTCCACTGTGGCACCCAGCTTGCGCAGTTCGGTTGCCATCGCCGCGATGCGGTCGGTTTCTTTCACGCGCCAGCTGGCGATGTTACGCAAGCGGCAAGGGCCGTCGGCGAACAGCGCGCAGATCGCCAGCGTCATCGCCGCGTCCGGGATCAGGTTGAGATCGAGGTCGAACGCCCGCAGCCGCCCACTCGCCGGCGCCCGGGCTTCGATCCAGTTCTCGCCCATGGCAACCCTGGCACCCAGTGTGTGCAGCGCGCCGGCAAATTGCACGTCGCCCTGCACGCTCGCCCGGCCCACACCCTCCACGCGCACCGGTCCGGCGCCAATTGCACCCGCAGCCAGAAAGTACGAGGCCGAGGAAGCGTCGCCCTCGACGAAAACGGTGCCGGGACTACGGTACCAGGTGCCGGCGGGCACGCGAAAACGCGACCACCCCTCGCGTTCGACCACCACCCCGAACTGCGCCATCGCCGCAAGCGTGATTTCGATATACGGTCTGGAGATGAGTTCGCCCACCACTTCCACCTCGGCCGCCGCGCCTGCACGCCTTGCGAGCAACGGCAGCGCCAGCAGCAGCGCGGTAAGGTACTGGCTGGAGACGTTCCCGCGCACGCGCACGCGGGCGCCCAGGCGCGCGGCGCCGGGCTTGATCGCCAGCGGCGGGGAACCTGCCGTGCCTTCGTAATCGATGACGGCGCCCGCCTCGCGCAGCGCCTCCACCAGATCACCGATCGGCCGCTCGTGCATGCGCGGCACGCCGGACAGGCGGTACTCGCCCTGGCTCAAGGCCAGCGCAGCCGTCAGCGGACGGACTGCCGTGCCGGCATTGCCGAGGAACAGGTCTGCTTGCTTGACCGGGAATGCGCCGCCCAGCCCCTCGACGCGATAGTCATTACTGTCGCCCTGGCGCGCGAGCGTCACGCCGAGTTTCGCCAGCGCCTCGAGCATATGGCCGGTGTCGTCCGAGGCGAGCAGGTCGCGCACCTCGGTGACGCCTTCCGCCAGCGCGGCGATCAGCAGCGTGCGGTTGGAGAGGCTCTTGGAACCCGGCAGGCGCACCACGCCTTCGGCACGGCTGACCGCGGGCAAGTCCAGATACGCTGGTCCCGCCATTCGAAGTCAGCGCTTCTGGCTGGCGGCCCAGCGGTTGCGCGCGCGGCTCGCGCGGTCCATCACCGCCGCAAGCCCTTCGAGATCCCCGCGCTCGAGCAGCGCGTGCATTTCCTCGACCTTGGCTTCGTACTTTTCGAGCACCGCAAGCACGGCCACGCGGTTCGTCGCGCAGATGTCGCGCCACATCTCGGCCGTGCTGCCCGCGATGCGGGTGAAATCGCGGAAGCCGCCGGCGGCGAAACCGAACAGCTGGCGTGCTTCCGGATCGGTGGCGACGATATCCACCATCGCGAAGGCCAGCAGATGCGGCAGATGACTGACCGTGGCGAACACGCGGTCGTGTTCCGCCGGCCGCATGCGCACGACCTGCATGCCGCAGGCCTGCCAGGCGCGGCTCACCGTCCGCACGGCGGCCGCGGAGGTCTGCGGCAGCGGCGTCACGACCAGCTTGCGGCCCTGGTACAGATCGGGAAAGGCGGCGATGGCGCCGTGCTTCTCGGTACCGGCAATCGGATGCGCCGGCACGAAGCGCGGCAATGCCGCGCCGAGATAACGGCGCGCGGCGGCGATGATCTCCTGCTTGGTGCTGCCGGCGTCGGTGACGATGGTGCGCGGCCCCAGGTGCGGCGCGATGGCGGCCAGCAGCGGCGCCATCTGGCCGAGCGGCGTGGCCAGCAGCACCACGTCCGCGCGCGCCGCCGCCTCGGCCGGCGTCGCGATCTCGTCGATGATGCGGCGCTTACGCGCGACTTCCAGGTTTTTCTTCGAACGGCCGACCCCCAGCACGCGGCCGACGAGGCCCGCACGCTTCAGCGCCAGGGCGAAGGACCCGCCGATCAGGCCGACGCCGAAGATCGCCAGCGTGCCGATCAGCGGGCGCGGCTGGCGGGCGCGCGAGGGGGTTTTCTTCTTCGCCTTCTTCACTTGCGCAGCACTTCGCCAAGCGCTGCGAGGAAGCGCGCGTTCTCGCTTTCCAGGCCGATGGACACGCGCAGCCACTCCGGCATGCCGTAGCTCGCGATCGGCCGCACGATCACGCCGCGCTTGAGCAGTTCGCGGTAGATCGCGGCGCCATCGCCCACCTTGAAACTGACGAAGTTGCCGAAGGACGGGATCCATTCGAGCCCGAGTGAACGGAAGCCATCCAGCAACTGCCGCATCCCGCGCACGTTCAGCGCATAGCTCTCCTGCATGAAGGCGTCGTCATCCAGCGCGGCGGCCGCGGCGGCCAGCGAGAGGCTATTGACGTTGAAGGGCTGGCGCACGCGGTTCATGAGGTCCGCTACCCCCGCCGCCGCCAGCGCGTAGCCCACGCGCAGCCCGGCCAGGCCGTAGGCCTTGGAAAAGGTGCGCGTAACGACCAGGTTCGGGAACTCGGCGATCCACTGCGCGCTCGGCGAGCGCAGTTCCGGCGCCAGGTATTCGTTGTAGGCCTCGTCCAGCACCACCAGCACCGTCGCCGGCACGCTTTCGAGGAAACGGCGCAGGCGCGCGGCCTCCAGCATGGTGCCGGTCGGATTGTTCGGGTTGGCGATGAAGACAAGCCGCGCATCTGAGCCCGGCGTGCCGATCGCGGCGCGCAGCGCGTCGAGGTCGTGCCCGAAGTCTTTCGCCGGCACCTCGATACCGCTGGCGCCGACCGCCTGCACCGCCAGCGGGTAGACCGCGAAAGCATGCTGTGAATACACCCCCGAGGCACCCGGGGTCAGAAAAGCGCGCGCCGCCAGCTCCAGCACGTCGTTCGAACCGTTGCCCAGTACGATCTGGTCTGCGCCGACGCCGTACTTGCGCGCGATCGCCGTCTTCAATTCGAAGCCGTTGCCGTCGGGATAGCGCGCGAGATCGCCGAGCACCGCCTGCATCGCCGCCAGCGCTTTCGGGCTGACGCCAATCGGGTTCTCGTTGGACGCGAGCTTGATAATGTTGCGCTCGTCGAGGCCGAATTCACGGGCGAGCTCCGCAATGGGCTTGCCGGGCTGGTACGGCGCAATCGCACGGACGTAACGCGGCGCGAGATCGCAAAGATCGGTTGCCGGACGAACGGAGGGGACAGCGGACATCAAATGATCCTGGTGTATGGGTGATGGGGAATGGGGAATGGGTGATGGGTGATGGGTAAAAACGGTTGAAGATCACCACCCATCACCCATCACTCATCACCGATCACCCTTCACTCATCACTGCCGTTACGCCGCCGGATACGAACCCAGCACCTTCAGCATCGCCGCCTTGCGCTCCAGCGCCGCCAGCGCACGTTTCACCCGCGGTTCCTCCAGGTGCCCCACGAGATCCACGTAGAACAGGTATTCCCACATCCGGGTGCGCGAAGGCCGGGATTCGAGCTTGGTCATCGACACGCCGTTCTTCGCCAGCGGCGTCAGCAGCCCGTGCACCGCGCCCGGCACGTTGCGGGTGGACATCACCAGCGACGTTTTGTCGCGCCCCGACGACCCCGCCCCATGCGTGCCGATCACCAGAAAGCGCGTCGTGTTGTTCGGCTCGTCCTCGATGTTGCGGGCCAGCACCTTGAGGCCATAGACCCTGGCGGCCGCCTTGCCGGCGATGGCGGCGGCGCGCGCCTCCTTCGAGGCCAGGCGCGCCGCTTCCGCGTTCGACACCACCGGCACGCGCTCGGCCTGCGGATAATGACGGTTCAGCCATTCGTGACACTGGGCGAGGCTCTGGCTGTGCGAGTAGATGCGCGTGATCCGGGCCCGATTGCCACTCTTGTTCATCAGGCACTGGTGCACCGGCAGCAGCACCTCTCCGCAAATCCTGAGCGGCGTGGCGAGCAGCAGATCCAGCGTGCGGCCGACCGTGCCCTCGGTGGAATTCTCCACCGGCACCACCCCGTAGCCGCACTCGGCGGACTCTACCGCGCGGAACACCTCGTCGAAAGACGCGTACGGCGTCGCCTGCACCATGCCGCCGAAGTGCTTGCCGACCGCCTCCTCGCTGTAGGTGCCGCGCGGGCCGAGGAAGGCCACGTGGAACTCCGCCTCCATCGCGCGGCAGGCG
>CAZXNF010000256.1:0-2507 GCA_964641785.1 uncultured Streptomycetaceae bacterium
GCAGTGGATGCCCGCCTTCTCCAGCCGCTCGGCGGCGCGGATGCCTTCCCAGGTGGCGGCGACCTTGATCAGCACCCGCTCGCGCGCGATGCCGGCCGTTTCATACTGCTCGATCAGGCTCTGGGCCCGCGCGAGCGTCGCGTCGGTGTTGAACGACAGCCGCGCCGGCACTTCCGTGGAGACGCGGCCGGGGATCCGCTTCAGGATTTCACAACCGAAAGCGACGAACAGGCGGTCCAGGACCACCTCGGTGTCGCCGCCCGCGGCGAGCGCGGCATCCACCAGTGGCCGGAAGCGGGCGTCCTTCGCGGCCTGCAGGATCAGCGAGGGGTTGGTGGTGGCGTCCTGCGGCTTGAGGCGCGCGATGGCGTCGAGGTCACCGGTGTCGGCGACGATCACGGAATGTTGCTGAAGGGCGGTGAGCTGGTTCATGGCGGCGGTGGGGGCGTGCGACAGGGGCGGGAATGATACCGCCGGGGACGGTGTTGCGCCCATTCGCGCGGGTATAATCGCGCGGTTTCCGAGCCTCATTCCCGCCATGGATCCCATCGCCGTTTTCGCCGAATCACCCCCGCCTGAAGCCCCCGTGCGGATCGACCGCCTGGTCGTGCCGACCTGGCAGCACGCGGAGTGGGGCCGGGTGTTCCGGCACGGCGTGCGCCGTTCGCTGTCCGCCCACGAGGTGCTGATCCAGAGCGGCGCCACCGACCGCTCGCTGCATTTCGTGGTGGACGGGAATTTCGAAGTCGGCATCACCTACGTGGACGGCATGTCCATGAGCACCGTGGCCCAGATCAACGCCGGCACGGTGATCGGCGAGCAGTCCTTCTTCGACGGCCACCCGCGCTCGGCCAACGTGTGGGCCGTGAGCTCGGGCGAGATCCTGACGCTCCCCTTCGCGGCCTTCGAGACGCTGGCGATGGAAGAGCCGCCGCTCGCCCGCGACCTGACGTTCGCGCTGGCGCGCGTGCTGTCGCTGCGTCTGCGCAACACCACGGTGCGCGTGCGGCGCTAGGCCGCGGACCCGCCGCCATGCTCGATTTCTTCCGTTCAGCGTCCGGCGGCCACCTCGAGCAGTTGAGGGTCCTGTCGCTGTTCGCGGATCTCTCCAGGCGCGAACTGCAGATCGTCCAGGGCGTGCTCCACGCGCGCGATTACCTGCCCGGCGAGGTGATCTTCGACGAGGGTGAGGAAGGCTACGCGCTGTACATCGTGCGTACCGGCCGCGTGCTGATCTGCCGCCAGGGTCGCCCCGACAGCCCGATCGCCGAGCTGGGCGCGGGCAGTTTCTTCGGTGAGCTGGCGCTGCTCGACAGCGCACCGCGCGCCGCGCAGGCGCGCGCGCTCGAACCCTGCACGGTGGCAGTGTTCTTCGGCAGCGATTTCATCTCCCTGCTCGAAACCGAGGCCAAACTCTCGAACAAGATTCTGCTGCAGCTCTCGCGCCACCTCGGACGGCGGCTGCGCGGCGCCGTGCTCGGGCAAAGTACCGAGCAGCACCTGTGAGCGCCGTCAACGGCGCCTCAACGCCGGTGGCCGCCAACGGCGCGGCCGGCCCCGGTCCCATCGCGTGGGCGGCCATCTTCACCGCGACCTGCCTGCTGCTGCTGGCACTGAACCATATCCTGTGGCTGGTGGTGCCGGCGCTGATGGCGCTGGTGCTCTCCTACGCGCTGTACCCGCCGATGCGGCGGCTGATGTACGCCGGTGTGGCGCGCGAGAGCGCCGCGGCACTGGTGACCTTCGTCTTCCTGATCGTCTTGGTGGCCGCCACGCTGGCGCTGCTGTCGTGGGCCGGCGCGCGCGCCAGCGACTGGCAGACGGGCGTCGAGCGCTACCTGCGCGGCGGCGCGCTGTTCCTCGAGCAGACGCTGGCCGTGCTGGAGGCGCGCTGGTCGGTGCTGGCCCGCGCGCACCTCTCGTCCAGCGTCACCGCCTGGCTCAACGAATTCTCCAGCACCTTCATGGAGCGGCAGGTGCAGCCGCTCGCGGTGTCCATCCTGTCGTGGCTGCCGGCGGCGCTCTTGGGGCCGTTTTTCGCGTTTTTCTTCCTGCGCGACGGCCGGCGCTTCCACGGCTTCATCGCACGCGCGGTGCCCAACGCCTACTTCGAGAAAACGCTCGATCTGCTGCACGACATGCACCACACCGGCCGCGCCTACTTCACCGGGCTGGTGAAGCTGGCCGCGCTCGACACCCTGGCGCTGGGCCTCGGTCTGTGGGCGCTCGGCCTGCCGGGTGCGTGGCTCCTCGCGCTGATCGCGGCCATCCTCGCCTGGGTGCCCTTCGTGGGCTCGATCGCGGGCTGCCTGCTGGTGGTACTGGTGGCCGCGACCGACTTCCCCAAGGACCCGGGCATGGCCTATTGGGCGATCGCGCTCTTCGTGGCGGTGCGCATGCTGGACGACTTCGTGTTCCTGCCCGCTACCGTGGGCAAGAGCCTCAACCTGCACCCGCTGGTGAGCGTGCTCATGCTGTTCGTCGGGGGCGCCGTCGCCGGCGTGCCG
>CAZXNF010000256.1:2517-5684 GCA_964641785.1 uncultured Streptomycetaceae bacterium
CGGGCCTGGCGCTGGTGCTGCCGCTGCTTGGCGTGGCGACGGTGGTGGGCACGGCGCTGAGCGAGATTCTCACCGACCGCCGGCTGCTGGCGCGGCACGCCTACGCGCGGCGGTTGCGGACGGAACAGGCGGCGGCTGATCTGGCTTAACCGCATGGATCGGGGAATCTGGGCGCTAGGTTACGAACTGCCCGTCGAGCACGCCGCTGAGTATCTGCATTGGTTTCACCACGTGCAGATCCCCGACCTGTTATCCCGTCCCGGTTATGTGTGGGCGGCGCATTACGCGCTCGGGCACGGCAGTCCCGGCAACGGCTACCTGGCCTTGTTCGGCGGCGTCACCGCGCACAGTTTTCTCAGCCGAATCTCTGGTCAACTCGGGCAGCAACCGCGCGCGGCGCGCGATCGCATGCTGGCCATGCGCCGGAATTCCTTTACGTACATCCTTGCGGAAGAGACTCGCGTGGACGGTCCCGACGTCGGGATGCGCGACGCCGATGGAACACCGGGGCCGGTGATCCAGATCGGCAACTATAACGCCGCGAGCCCCGCCGTCGAAGAGGATCTGGGGGCGTGGTACGCGCAACAGCGCTTGCCGTTGCTGGCCTCGTTGCCCGGTTGCGTGGGCGCGCGCAAGATGCTCGCCACCGTCGGCGCGTACAAGCACGCGATCGTGCACGAGTTTGTATCGCTGGAACTTCGCGAGCGGCATTTCGGACCGCATGAAGCCGAAGCGCGCGATCCCGGCACCTGGATGGGCCGGGTGCGGCCGCAACTCACGCATGCGCCCCACTCACCCGCGATCGGAACACGCGTGTGGCCGCCCTCGCACCCCGCCGGAAACCATTGACGGCGGTCCCGCTGATTCACGATCCCCACCGGACTTACACATGCTGATCCTGAAATGGCTGCTCATCGGCGGCGCCGTGCTGGCGCTGGCCGTCATCATCGCCGGCCGGCTCGGCCTGTTGCAGGGCAGCGCGCCGGCTGACCTCGGCGTCCGCGACGGGCGGCTCAAGCCGCCTTCGCTGTCGCCCAACAGCGTCAGCAGCCAGGCGCAGCTACACCCCGCGCATCCGCGCCGGGAGCAGGCGCAGATCGCGCCGCTGCGCTACGAGGACGACGGCGCCGCGGCGATGACCCGCCTGGAGGCGCTGGTGGCGGCCACCTCGGGCGCGCGCATCATCAACAAACGTAATCCAGACTACCTTTATGTTGCATACACAACGTCCCTGCTGCGCTTCGTGGATGACGTAGAGTTCTGGCTTGATCCGGTGGGTGGAGTCATTCACGTGCGTTCAGCGTCGCGCGTGGGCCAAAGCGATTTCGGCGCTAACCGGGCTCGTATCGAGGCCCTGCGCGCGAAGTTCGAACCGCGCTAGGCGCGGTGGACGGGCACGCGTGAACGCCCGACGCGTTCATAGAGTGGCGCCGCTTGGTGTTGCAACGACTTTAGCCTGGTCAACGCTCGCACGTCGTCATCACAAAAAAAGGAGTAGCCCATGGCCTCAGGTTCATACTCAGCGGTCGTTGTCGCCTCAGCAAGTCTGTTGTTGGTTGCCGTAACCGCCGTTGTTCTTGTGCAGGAATCCGCGCAGGCGCAGCCGGCCGCGCCGGCGCCCGCCGCCGCCGCTGCCCCAGCCCGCCCGGTGATCGCCACCACCAAGGTCGACGGCACGGATAACGTCTACGTCTTCCGCAACGGCAACCACCAGGCGATGTTCGTCGTCACGCCCGAGGGCGTGATCGCGACCGACCCGGTGGGCTACGGGCGCCAGACCGGCGGACAGGATTACCTGAACGAGATCCGCAAGGTCACCGACCGCCCGGTCAAGTACGTGATCTACAGCCACCATCATTACGACCACATCGCCGGCGGCCAGGCGTTCAAGGACGCGGGCGCCACCTTTGTTGCACACCGGCGCGCCAAAGAGCGGCTGGAGGCGATTAACGATCCGCACACGGTCATCCCCGACGAAGTCGTCTCCGACCGTGGCCGCACGATCACCCTCGGCGGCACCCGGCTCGAGCTGACTTACCACGGCCTGAACCACTCCGACTCCACGCTGGTCATGCGCCTGCCCAAGGAGCGCATCCTCTTTATCGTCGACACCATACCGGTGGGGCAGGTGCCGGGCCGCGGCATGATCGACTTCCACCCGATCGAAACCGAGGCCTTCATGCGCACGGTGCTGGCGATGGACTGGGAGCGCCTGATTCCCGGGCATCCCGGGCCGGGCGACCGCCTCGGCACCAAACAGGACGTCACCGACCAGTTGAAGCTGCTGCAGGACGCCTCGGCTGAAATGCGCGTTCTGGCGCGCGAAGGCAAGTGCTGGGACGCGGCCGAGAAAGAGTTCAAGCTTGCAGGCTACGAGAAGTGGCCCGGCTATGCGACCAACCTGGCGTTCGTCGCCCGCCGCTACTGCGGCTTGTGGGGGCGCGGGACCTGATTCTCTTGCGGGACCGCCGGCAGGGACCGGCGGTCGCCGCTTCGATCGGGAGCGTTCGCTTGTCCGCCCGTCCGCCAGCGCCGCGGCTCCTCGCCGCTACTTGCCGATGGCCCTGACCAGCTTGGCCTTGGACTCGATGTCCTCGTTGTAGAACACGCCGAACTCTTCCGGCGTCGTCGCCACCAGCACGCCGGCATCAGCCGCCATGCGCTTCTGCACGTCGGGGTCCGCGATGGCCTGTCGCAGCGCGGCGTTCATCCGGTTGATGGCTTCGCGCGGGGTCTTCGCCGGCGTCACGAGCCCGTACCATTGCGTGAACTCGTAATCCGGTACGCCGGCCTCGACCATCGTCGGCAGGGTCGGGAACATCGGCGAGCGTTGGCGGGACGTGATGGCGATCGCGCGCAGCCGGCCGACCTCCATGTGCGGCGCGGACGTGGTGGGGCCGGTGAAGGCGAGGTCCACCTGTCCCGCCAGCAGATCGGCGGACATCGGGGCCGCGCCGCGGTACGGGATGTGCACGATGTCCAGCCCGGTCTTGAGCTTCAGCAGTTCCGCGCCCAAGTGATTGAAGGCCAGCGGTCCCGACGAGCCGTAGTTGAGCTTGCCGGGGTGCGCCTTGGCCAGCGCCACCAGTTCCTTCACGGTCTTCACCGGCACGGACGGATGCACGACCAGCAGGAAGGGAATGCGGGTGAAGAGTCCGACCGGCGCG
>CAZXNF010000257.1:0-5676 GCA_964641785.1 uncultured Streptomycetaceae bacterium
ACAGCCAACTGCTGCAGGTGATGTGGAACCTGTGCCGCAACGCGTTGCGGCACAGCAGCCGCCGGCCGGGCGCGATCCGCGTCCGCGCGGACCTCCTGGAGCGCGACGGCAAGGTGCAGCTCGATGTCGTCGATGACGGGCCCGGCGTTCCGCCGCCGCTGCGCGGCCAGTTGTTCGAGCCCTTCTTCACGACGTTTTCCGGCGGCACCGGCCTCGGTCTCTACATCGCCCGCGAGATCTGCAACGCCAACAGCGCGACGCTGGAATTCGTTGAAACGCCCAGCGGCGCCCAGTTCTCTCTCCTGTGCCAGGCGGCCTGATGCAGAAGCACCGGGTGCTGATCGTCGACGATGAAGCGGACATCCGCGAGCTGCTGTCGCTGACGCTCGAGCGCATGGGCGTCGACAGCGACTGCGCGGGCAACGAGTTCGAGGCGACGCAGTATCTGTTGAAGCACGCCTATCACTTGTGCCTGACCGACATGCGCCTGCCCGACGGCGACGGCCTGAAGCTGATCGAGCACATCAGCGCGCATTTTCCCGCGATGCCGGTCGCGGTGATTACGGCGCACGGCAGCGCGGACAACGCGGTCGCCGCGCTCAAGGCCGGCGCGTTCGACTACGTGTCCAAGCCGGTGCAACTGCAGCAGTTGCGGACTTTGGTACGCCACGCGCTGAAGCTCGTGGCGGTGGAAAAGCCGCGCAAGAGCGCGAAGACGCAGTCCAGCGTAGCGCGAGAATTGCTGGGGGTCAGCCCGCTGATCGAGGCCGTCCGCCGGATGATCGACAAGGTCGCGCGCAGCCAGGCGCCGGTCTACATCTCCGGCGAGTCCGGCAGCGGGAAGGAAATGGCCGCGCGCCTGATCCACCAGCGCGGTGCGCGCGCGGACAGCCCCTTCGTGGCGGTCAACTGCGGCGCCATCCCCGAGAACCTGATGGAGAGCGAGTTCTTCGGCTACAAGAAGGGCGCCTTCACCGGCGCCGAGACCGATCGCGACGGGTTCTTCCAGGCGGCGAACGGCGGCACGCTGTTCCTCGACGAGGTGGCGGAGCTGCCGCTCGCCATGCAGGTGAAGCTGCTGCGGGTGATCCAGGAAAAGAGCGTGCGCGCCGTCGGCTCCACCGAGGAGGTCGCGGTCGATGTGCGCATCATCAGCGCCACGCACCAGAACCTGCACGAACTCGTGTCCGCGATGCAGTTCCGGCAGGATCTCTTTTACCGCCTCGCCGTGATCGAGGTGAAGATGCCGGCGTTGCGCGAGCTGCCGGAGGACATCGCCCTGCTGGCGTCCACCACCCTTGATCGCATGACCAGCCCGCTGCGGGTCTCGCCGCCGCAACTCAGTTTCGGTGCGCTGGAGAAGACGCGTTACAACCGCACGGCGGCGGCCCGGCTGCTGGGGATTACCTTCCGCGCCCTGCGCTACCGCATGGAGCGGCTGGGGATCAACTAAGAGTGCGTTTCATACTGCTACGCGCGCTAATGCACCGCCGGACCCTGATGGCAGCGCTGGCCTGCGCATTCCTCGCCGGATGCGCGAGCACCCGCTTCGTGGCCGAGTGGCGCGCCAACGATTATCCGGGGCCGGTGCTGCGCAAGCTGCTGGTCGTCGGGGTGAGCCGGGACGCGGTCGCACGGCGGGTGTTCGAAGACCAGCTTGTCATCGAGCTCACCAGCCGGGGCGTCGCAGCCACTGCCAGCTATACCCTGGCCCCGGGAGAGGGTGAACTCGACCGGGCGGCGCTGGAGCGGCTGGTGGCCACGGCCGGCGCCGACGGCATCCTGACGACGCGCCTGGTCCAGATCGTCCGCCAGACGGCGATCATTCCCGGAGCCTATCCGTACGCGGGTCCGTACTACGGGTTTTACCGGTACTACCCTTATGCTTATCGGGGCGCCTGGCTGGGCTATGCCTACACGCCGCCCCAGGTGGTTGAGTATGACGTCGTCGTGCTGGAAACCCAGTTGTTCGCCGGGGCAGACCAGCGGCTGGTCTGGGGCGCCACCTCACAGACTTCCGCGCCGGCGGCCTCGAAGCAGGAGGCGGCCCGGTTGGGGCGCTTGGTGGTCAATGCGCTCGCGGCCGCCCGGCTGATCGAGGCGAAGCCTGTCTAAGCCGGGCACAGACGGGCCGGTGCCCGTCTTCAACCGCGCGGGCTGGCTCGCGGCGGTTGCCCGCGTCGTCTCGCCCAATCACGACGCGCGTCCGCGCGATGTCGCCATCGACCTGCTCGTGATTCACGCGATCAGCCTGCCTCCGGGCACCTTCGGCGGACCCGGCATCGAGCAGCTCTTCACCAACCGGCTGGATCCAGCCGGGCATCCGGATTACCGTGAGATCGCCGGCCTCAGGGTGTCTTCCCACTTCCTGATCCGGCGCGACGGCAGCCTGGTCCAGTTCGTGCCCTGCGGCCGGCGGGCCTGGCATGCCGGTGTCTCCGTGTGGCAGGGCCGCGAGCGGTGCAACGATTTCTCGATCGGTGTCGAACTCGAGGGTACCGACGAGCGGCCCTTCGAGGACGCCCAGTACGCCCAACTGACGGCCCTGACGCAGGCGTTACGGCGCCGCTACCCCCTGGGTGACCTCGTGGGCCATTCCGACATCGCCCCGGGCCGCAAAACCGATCCTGGCCCGTGTTTCGACTGGGCCCGCTACCGCAACACCCTCGCCGGTTAGCGATCCGCAGGGGCGCGACGGCCCGAGCCCGTCGAATCCCGGCCGGCGCCGGTCGGCCGCCCGGTCTTCCCGCAGCCCGGTCGCGCGGCCGTTGTATTTGCGACACAGCCCCCTGTGCCATTTTTTACTAGTCGCGTCCGGCGCCAGCGCCTTTTCGTGAGCACTCCCTAACCCGCAAACGTGCCGGAAAACTCGGGCACGAATAGCTCCGCTATTTCCGTATGTTGCAGTCGCTTTCTCAGGCGCGGTCTAGGCTTTAAAAAAGCCGTCAAAACTATTGACTTCGAGTTGCGCGCTACTAGAATTCGTTGTGAGTTTCATTGCAGCCACTACATGTTGTGGTCGTGTAGCGATTTGCGGGATTTTCGCTACTTCTATTACGGCGATTAGCGTGTATCGGCTGCAGTGCGCTTTGGGAGGAAAGATCCGGACTCCTTGGGGAGAGCGGTTTTTCCCAAAAAAAGACCAACAAATGAACGCATAAGGAGAACACCGCGATGTCCGCGATCCCATTGGCCTCTTCCACCGGCCTCCTGCCGTCCGTCGCCGCCCCATCCGGTGCCGCGTTCCCGCAGGCAGCTTCGGCCGCCGCCGACCGCTATAGCCAGCACAAGATCATCCGGCGCAACGGCGCGGTCGTCGGCTTCGAGCCGGCCAAGATCTCGATCGCCATCACCAAGGCCTATATCGCCGTCAACGGCGGCCAGGGGGCCGCGTCAGCGCGCGTGCGCGAGGTGGTGTCCCACCTGACCGAGGCGGTGGTGGTCGCGCTGCTGCGCCGCCAGCCGCATGGCGGCACCTTCCACATCGAGGACATCCAGGACCAGGTCGAACTCGCGCTCATGCGTTCGGGCGAGCACGAGGTGGCGCGGTCCTACGTGTTGTATCGCGAGGAGCGGTCCAAGGCCCGCGTCCAGAGCAAGGCGGCGCAGGCGGAAGCCGTCCACCGGGTGGTCGTGAACGTGACCGATCACGGCATGAGCCGCCCGCTCGACCTGGCCCGGCTGACCGCGCTGGTGCACGAGTCCTGCGAAGGGCTCGGCCGCGAAGTCGAGCCGCAGCTCATCCTCGACGGCATGCTCAAGGACATCTACGAGGGCGTGCCGATGGACGAGGTGAGGAAGTCGCTCATCCTGTCCGCCCGCGCGCTGATCGAGCAGGACCCGGCATACAGCAAGGTCACCGCGCGCCTGCTGCTCAATTCGCTGCAGCTGGAGGTCATCGGCGTGGAGGCCACCCACGCCGAAATGAAAGTGCGCTACGCCGAAGCTTTTCCGCGGCTTATCGCCGAAGGCATCAAGGCCGAGCTGCTGGACGAGCGCCTCGGACACTACGACCTGAAGGCGCTGGGCGCCGCGCTCGACGCCAACCGCGACTTCAAGTTCGATTACCTCGGCCTGCAGATCCTGTACGACCGCTACTTCCTGCACATCAGTGGCCGCCGCATCGAGCTGCCGCAGTCCTTCTACATGCGCGTGGCCATGGGCCTGGCGCTGAACGAGAAGGAAGCCGAGCGGGAGCGCCGCGCGATCGAGTTCTACAACGTGCTGTCGTCCTTCGACTTCATGAGCTCGACGCCGACGCTGTTCAACTCCGGCACGCGCCGTTCGCAGCTCGCGAGCTGCTACCTGACGACGGTGGCGGACGACCTCGACGGCATTTACGAGGCGATCAAGGAAAACGCCATGCTCCAGAAGTTCGCGGGCGGCCTCGGCAACGACTGGACGCCGGTGCGCGCGCTGGGTGCCCACATCAAGGGCACCAACGGCAAATCGCAGGGCGTGGTGCCCTTCCTGAAGGTGGTGAACGACACCGCCGTCGCCGTGAACCAGGGCGGCAAGCGCAAGGGCGCGGTGTGTTCCTACCTGGAAACGTGGCATCTGGACATCGAGGAATTCCTCGAACTGCGCAAGAACACCGGTGACGACCGCCGCCGCACGCACGACATGAACACCGCGAACTGGATTCCGGACCTGTTCATGAAGCGCGTGATGGAGAACGGCGAGTGGACCCTGTTCTCGCCCTCGGACACGATCGACCTGCATGACAAGTTCGGCAGGGCGTTCGAAGTGGCCTATCTGGCCTACGAGGCCAAGGCGGCGAGCGGCGAACTGAAGTTGCACAAACGGGTGTCGGCGACCCAGCTGTGGCGGAAGATGCTCACGATGCTGTTCGAAACGGGGCACCCCTGGATCACGTTCAAGGATCCCTGCAACCTGCGCTCGCCGCAGTCGCACGTCGGCGTCGTGCACAGTTCCAACCTGTGCACGGAAATCACGCTGAACACGGGGCCGGATGAAATCGCGGTCTGCAACCTCGGCTCGGTCAACATGCCCGCGCACCTCGATCCGGCAACCGGTACGCTGGACATGGAAAAGCTGCGGCGCACCGTCGTCACGGCGATGCGCATGCTCGACAACGTGATCGACCTCAACTATTACTCGGTCAACAAGGCGCGCAATTCCAATTTCAAGCACCGTCCGGTGGGCCTCGGCATCATGGGCTTCCAGGATTGCCTGCACCTGCTGCGCGTGCCCTACGGGTCGCAGGCGGCGGTCGAGTTTTCCGATCGTTCGATGGAAGCGATCGCCTATACCGCTTTCTGGGCTTCCGCGGATCTCGCCGAGGAGCGTGGGCCCTACGCCACGTTCAAGGGTTCCCTGTGGGACCGCGGCATCTTCCCGCACGAGTCGCTCAAGCTGCTGGCGGAAGAGCGGGGCGGCTACCTTGAGTGCGACCTGTCGACCACGCTCGACTGGGACGCGTTGCGCCGCCGCATCAAGCAGGTCGGCATGCGCAACTCGAACTGCCTCGCGATCGCGCCGACGGCGACCATCGCCAACATCACGGGGTTGTCGCAGTGCATCGAGCCCACCTACCAGAACCTCTACGTGAAATCGAACCTGTCGGGCGAATTCACCGTCACCAACGAGTACCTGGTGCGCGACCTGAAGAAGCTCAACCTGTGGGACGACGTGATGATCTCGGACCTCAAGTAC
>CAZXNF010000258.1:0-3769 GCA_964641785.1 uncultured Streptomycetaceae bacterium
CGTCGGCGATGTCGGTCGGCAGCAGGTCGCGCCGGGTGGAGAGCATCTGGCCGAACTTGACGAAAATGGGGCCGAGCGCCTCCAGCGCCTCGCGCAGCCGCTGCGCGCGCGGCGCCTGCGAACGGCGGCGCCAGGGCGTGAGCACGCGCAGGGCCGCGCGCAGACCGCGCACGCGTTCGTGGCCGAGGAAGAATTCGTCGAGCTCGAAGCGCAGCGCGACGATGATGATGCGGAACAGCCGGAACATGGCGGGGGCCGGAGAGTGCCGGGGGCGCAGTATAGCGAATCGGTCTGCGCGTCCCCGCCGGGATGTGGCGTGGCCCGCGCAGGCCGCGTACCGGCTGCCGGCGGGCGCTGCTGCCCGCGCCCGCCGGGGTCTTATTGCGCCAGGGCGGCGCGCGGCTCGCCCGGCGGCAGCAGTTCCATGATGGTCAGGTCGCCCAGCATGTACTTCTCCGAGCCGCGCTGCACCCAGCTCATCAGCCGCTGCCAGCTCGAGGTGCTGCGCACCACGCGGCCGATGCTGGGCGCGTACCACAGTTCCTCGGTGATCTCGCTCTGCCCGAAGCTGCGGTCGTCGAAGTTGCCGCCGAAGGTCACCCGCCGGATGTGGATGACGTCGAATTCACCGGCCGGCACCTTGACGCGTTCCCAGCCGAGTACTTTGCCCTGGATCGTGACGCGGTCCGTACTGCCGCCGCCGCCAAGGGGCTGCGGCTGGATCACGCGGCCGTCCACCTTCACGTTCCAGCGCTGGCCCGCGGTGAGCGGGAAGACCAGCGCGGGATACGCGGGACTGAAGGCTTTCACGCTGTCGTCGCCCAGCGGATGGGTGAGCCACTGCAGGTCGGGCGTGATCGTCGCGCGGCCTTCCTGAAAGCCCGACGATTCGATCACGATGCCGCTGGCGGAGGCCTCGACCACGCGCTGCCGGAGGATGCCTTTCGAGGTCCGGCTGTAGCCGCTGCTGACTTCGTAGGCCCACTGATCGCCCACTTTCGGCGGCGCGGGTGCGTTGACGCTGGTGACGCCGCCGGGCCCGACGGGATTGCCGGCGCAGCCGCTTAGCAGCGCAAAGGCCGCGAGCAGCGCGGCGGCGGGGAATGCGGAACGCGGGGTTCGGATGCTGTGCATGTGCGTCTCCGGTGACGGCTGGACTGCGGGGTGTTACTGCAGCAGAGCTTGGGGCGTCGCTGGTTGGCTGTCCGCCGGCAGTAGTTCGCGGACCAGCCAGTCGCCTTCGCGGTAGAGCGGGCCGTCGCGCAGCCGGGTGTAGAGGATCAACTGCCGCCAGCGCGAGTCGTGACGGACCACGCGGCCGATGCTGGGCGCGTACCACAGATCCTCGCGCATCTCGCTCTGGCCGTAGTCGTAGCTGAAGTTGCCGCCCCAGGTCACCCGCCGGATGTGGAGCGCGTCGAATTCGCCGGCGGGTACCTTGATGCGTTCCCAGCCGAGGACCCAGCCCTGGACCGTGAGCCGGTCGAGCGGGTTCACGTTGCGGCGTACGCCGAGGTCGGGCGCGGCCTGCTGGCCGTTGACCTTCAGGTCCCACTTGCCGCCGGCGGCGAGCGGAAACACCAGGGCGGGATACGCGGGGCTGAAGGTTTCGACGCGGTCGTCGGCGAGCGGATGCGTGAGCCACTGCAGGTCGGGCGTCAGCGTCCAGCGGCCGGGACGGAAGCCCGTCGCTTCGACGACGACGCGGTCGGCGGCCGCTTCCACCACGCGGTGCTGTTCCTCGCCGAAGGTTTCTTTCGAGTAACCGCTGGACACGCGGTACGCCCACGCATCGCCGGTTCTGGCCGGGGGCGGCGCGTTCACGCTGGTGATGCCGCCGGGGCCGACGGGGTTGCCGGTGGCGCAGCCGCCAGCGAGCAGCGCGAGGGCGAGCGAGGCAAGCGAGGCAAGCAGACGGCAGGAACGGGGGGCAATCATGGCCTCACCTCCGATCGGTGCGGGGTTGCAGGGGTACGAGGCGCGCTTCCAGCCGCGCCAGGTTGTCGCGCAGGTCATCGACGCCGCGATTGAACGCCGCGACGTCGTCGCGGCCGGCCACCAGCGGGCGTTCTTCGGTCCAGTACGCCGCGAAGGACCGCGCGAGCGATTCCAGGCCTTCGCGCGGCCAGCGCGCAAGCGCGCGGGCGGTGTTCGCCAGCCGATGCGCGGCAACATCGCCGACCACCCGGCTCAGGTCTTCCTCGGCGTCCCAGCGCAGGTGCTCGGCGAGAAAACCCAGTTCGCGCGCCAGCGAAGTGTCGCCTTCGAAGACGACCGCGCGCCATGCGCTGGCATCGCGCAGCGCCAGCCGCAGCGCGACCGGCGGTGTGAGACGCAGCACGAGGTCGGGGGCGGCGTCGGCAGCCGCCGGTTGCCACAGGCCTTCATCCGTCAGCGTCAGCGCGAGGGCGAAGGGCGCCGTGTGCGCGTGCACCGTGCAGCCGGCGAAGGGCCGCAGCCGCGCGCGCGCCCACCCCGCCGACACGAGCACGTGGTTGATCGCGGCGGCGGCCGTCCGGTTGGCGGCCTGATCAAAGCCGTGGAGCATGGCCGTGCGCCGCGTCCTCAGTCCTGCTGGATCCCGGCCAGCAGCCAGCCACCGCCGCCGAGGCGCGGTTTCTCCAGATGCCAGGTTTCGTGGAAGGCTTCGGGCGTGCCCGTGCCTTCGCGCAGCAAGCCGGAAAAGCGCACGCTGGCGACGTAGTGATTGCCTTCGATCAAGACGGCGAGCACCTGGGCGTCGAGGTTCACGATTTCCGTGCGCGCAGCACCCGGCGCGCTGCGGCTCAGGTCCGACTCGATCTCGCGGTACACCTCGTCGGTCATCACGTCGCGCATGGCCGACACATCGGCGTCGTCGTAGGCCTGCTGCAGGCGGGTGTAGTTGAGCTTGGCGTGCCGGGTGAAGGCCGCGGCGTCGAAGTCCGGCGGAAAGGCCTGCGCCGCGGGTACTGCGTCAGCGGTTGCGGGCTGGAACCACGACTTGCCCACGCCGGACGCGGGCGGGCTCGCGGGTTCCGGCGTTGCGGCGCCGCCGAAGCTCATCGGCTGCGGCCGGCCGGCGGGCGCGGAGGCAGCGTTGGCGCCGCCAAAGCGCAGCGCCAGCTTCGCCGCGAAGACGAGCGCCAGACCGAGCAGCACGATCGTCGCCAGTCCGCCGAGCATGGCGCCAAGACCACCGTTCGCGAACAGCGCACCTAAACCGAAGCCGGCCAGCAGGCCGGCGACGGGACCGAGCCAGCGATTGCCGGCAAACGGCGGGGTGCCCTTGGGTGCCGCAGCGGCAGGCGCGGCGGACGGGGATGGGGTAGGCGCCGGCTGCGTCACGGCTTCGCGCTGCTTGCCGATCGACCGGCCGCCACCAAAGCGCTTGGCCTCGGCCTCGGGGACCACGAGCGCCAGCGCCAGCGCGGCGAGACTCAACAGTTTCAGGGTTTGCATGGTTCTCTCCTTGGGGGTGCTTGATATACGTGCGGATCAGGGTAGCGGATGCGGGGCGGGGGTAGGCCCGCGCCTACAGGCGGTAGCCGCGGTGCAGGGCCACCACGCCGGCCGCCAGGTTGAAGTATTCGACCCGTTCCAGGCCGGCGGATTCCATTAAAGTTTTTAATTCTGCCTGTCCGGGGTGCATGCGGATGGACTCGGCGAGGTAGCGGTAGGACGCCGCGTCGCCGGCCACCAGCCGGCCCAGCATCGGCAGCGCGCCAAAGGAATAGGCGTCGTACAGCGGCGCCAGGGGTTTCCAGACCTTGGAGAACTCCAGCACCAG
>CAZXNF010000258.1:3779-5664 GCA_964641785.1 uncultured Streptomycetaceae bacterium
GCGCAGGCCGAAGGCCACGCTCACGCAATCGAAGTGGCGGTCCGGAAACGGCAGCCGCTCCGCGTCGCAGCGCACGCAGGGCATCAACTCGCCTGCGTCCTGCAGGCGGTCGCGGCCGACCGTCAGCATCTCGGCGTTGATGTCGGTGAGCACCACTTTACCGGCAGCCCCCACGCGCCGCGCGAACAGGCGCGCGAGATCGCCGGTGCCGCCGGCCACGTCGAGCACGCGGTCGCCGGGCTGCACGCCCGAGAGTTCCACAGCGAAGCGCTTCCACAGCCGGTGCAGGCCGCCCGACATGAGGTCGTTCATCAGGTCGTAGCGCGTGGCGACCGAAGAGAACACGCCGGCCACCCGCGCGGCTTTTTCCGTTTCCGGGACGCTGGTGTAGCCGAAATGGGTTGATGTCATGGCGGGCTGTGATGCGTTAACGTTGGCGGGGACGGGCTTGTTCCGCCGCGGGCTCGCGGCTGGCGCCATCGGCTTCCAGCCGCTTCAGGTAGTGCGCCCACATGTCGTCCTGGCGCTGGCCGTAGTCGTAGAGCAGATCCCATGAATACAGGCCGGTGTCGTGGCCGTCCGTGAAGGCGAGCTGCACGGCGTAGGTGCCGACCGGCTCGATGCGCGCGATGTTGACGTCGCGTTTGCCCGTCTGCAGCACTTCCTGCCCGGGGCCATGGCCGCGCACCTCGGCCGAGGGCGAATAGACGCGCAGGAACTCGCAGGGCAGCCGGAACTGGCGGCCGTCCGCGAACGTCAGCTCCAGCACCCGTGACTGCTGGTGGAGCTTGATTTCGGTCGGCGTGGGCGTGTCTTTGTCCATGGGATGTGCAGGGTCAAATCAGGGACGGGCCGGACGGGGCGCAGAGAACGGCGGTCCCGGGCCGATAGTCCACCATGATACTACCGCCGCGTCTCGCGTCCTGCGTCCTGCGCGTGCGCTGTCACAGCACTGTAACCGACCTGTCATACTATCCTCGCCATCGAAACCCGTCGGTTTCCGGAGCAATCGCATGGCGGCGAACATACTGGTGGTGGAAGACGAGCCTGCGATTCAGGAACTCGTGGCGCTGAACTTGGAGCAGGCCGGTTTCGGCGTCAGCAAGGCCGGCAGCGGCGAACAGGCGATCGATCTCGTGCGCGCCGAACTGCCGGACCTCGTGGTGCTCGACTGGATGCTGCCGGGCATGAGCGGCCTCGAAGTCGCGCGCAAGCTGCGCGCCGACCGGCGCACCGCGGATCTCCCCATCATCGTGTTGACGGCGCGCGCCGGCGAGCAGGACAAGCTCTCCGGACTGGAAGGCGGCGCCGACGACTACATGGTGAAGCCCTTCTCGCCCAAGGAACTGGTCGCGCGCATCAAGGCGGTACTGCGGCGCCGCGCGCCGCAGGCGACCGACGACGCGGTGGACATCGCCGGCCTCAGGCTCGATCCGGTCAGCCGGCGCGTCACCGGCAACGGCCAGGCGGTGCCGCTCGGGCCGACGGAATTCCGGCTGCTGCATTTCCTGATGACGCACCGCGAACGCGTCTATTCGCGCACGCACCTGCTCGACCAGGTCTGGGGCGACCACGTGTTTGTCGAAGAGCGCACGGTGGACGTGCACATCCGGCGGCTGCGCAAGGCGCTCGAACCGACCCTGCACGACCGCCTGATCGAGACGGTACGCGGCGCCGGTTACCGTTTTTGCGACGCGCAATAGCCGCGGAAACCGCGTGAGATAATCCGCTCCGGTCGTTCCCCGGAGTTCCGTCTTGCTCGTCCGCGCCGTTTTTTCCAAGTTGCTGGCGCTCGCGATCCCGGTCGCGCTCGTGTCGGCGATCGTCGGCGCGCTGGGCGGCCTCGAGGCCGCGGCGGCCTGCGCGGTGCTGTTGCTCACGGTGG
>CAZXNF010000259.1:0-5634 GCA_964641785.1 uncultured Streptomycetaceae bacterium
AGTGATCCGTCACCGAGAGCAGCGTATTGGCGTCGGGCGGCAGATAGACGCGGATAACCTCCGATTTCTTGCTCATGACGTGGTCGATGAAACCCGGGTCTTGATGGCTGAAACCGTTGTGATCCTGCCGCCATACGTGCGACGAGAGCAGGTAGTTCAGCGACGCTATCGGCCGCCGCCATGGAATGTGACTCGCAACGTCAAGCCATTTGGCATGCTGGTTGAACATCGAATCGATGATGTGGATAAAGGCTTCGTAGCATGAAAAAAAGCCATGGCGGCCCGTGAGCAAATATCCTTCGAGCCATCCTTCGCACTGGTGCTCACTCAACATCTCCATCACCCGGCCATCGGGCGCGACATGCTCATCGGTCGCAAGGATCTCCGCGGTCGAGCAACGGTTGGTCACTTCGAACACCGCTCCCCAGCGGTTCGAGGCGGTTTCGTCCGGACTGAACACGCGGAAAGTTTCCGGGTTCAATTTCACCACGTCGCGGATGAACTCGCCCTGGAAGCGCGTGGCTTCGGCATTCGCGGCGCCGGGTTTCCGCAGTTTCACCGCGTAGTCGCGGAAATCCGGCAGGCGCAAGTCGCGCAACAGCAGGCCGCCGTTGGCGTGCGGGTTGGCGCCCATTCGGCGCGCACCCTTCGGAGCCAATTCAGCGAGCTCGGAACGAAGCTTGCCGGCTTTGTCGAACAACTCTTGCGGGCGATAACTCTTCAGCCACTGTTCCAGAACCTTCACGTGCCCCGGACGACTCATGTCGCCCATCGGCACCTGGTGCGAGCGGAACGTGCCCTCGGCCGACTTGCCGTCCACCACCTTTGGGCCAGTCCAGCCTTTGGGCGAACGCAGGATAATCATGGGCCAGCGCGGACGCACCTTGAACCCGGTGGCACGGGCCTCGCGCTGGATGCGCCGAATGCTGCCGACCGCCGCGTCGAGCGTCGCCGCCATGAGCTGATGCATCTTCGTCGGATCGTCGCCCTCGACGAAATACGGCGTGTAGCCGTAGCCGCGGAACAGCGCTTCGAGCTCGTCGCGGGGAATGCGCGCCAGCACGGTGGGACCGGCAATTTTGTAGCCGTTCAAATGCAGGATGGGCAGCACCGCGCCATCGTGCACCGGGTTGAGAAACTTGTTCGAGTGCCAGCTCGTGGCGAGCGCGGCGGTTTCCGCTTCGCCATCGCCCACTACGCAGGCAACGAGCAGGTCGGGATTATCGAACGCCGCGCCGAAAGCGTGCACCAGGGAATAGCCGAGTTCACCGCCTTCATTGATGGAGCCCGGGGTTTCCGGTGCCACATGACTCGGGATGCCGCCGGGAAAGGAAAACTGGGTGAACAGCTTTTTCATTCCCTGTTCGTCCTGCGAGATGTTCGGATACACCTCGCTGTAAGTGCCCTCCAGATAGGTGTTGGCCACCAGCCCCGGCCCGCCATGCCCCGGGCCGGTGACATAGATCACATTGAGGTCATGTTCCTTGATGACCCGGTTCAGGTGCACGTAGATGAAGTTCAAACCCGGCGTGGTGCCCCAGTGACCAAGCAGGCGCGGCTTGATGTGCTTTAGCTTGAGAGGCTGCTTCAGCAGCGGATTGTCGTACAAGTAGATCTGCCCGACCGAAAGGTAATTGGCGGCACGCCAATAGGCGTTCATCTTTTGCACGAGTTCTGAAGAGAGTGGTTTTTTCATCGCTTATTCCTTGCCGTGAGTGTGTTGGATGGGTTAAGTGCCGGCCAGAATCCGGAAAACCGCCTTTGCGATGATCACGCCTTCATCGGTACGGATGACTCGCACCTGGGCGTTGCTCGCAGCGGCTGAAATGACCGGCTCGCCGGCGGTGTTACGATTCTCGTCGAACTGGATGCCGAGGAAACCAAGGCCCTCGCAAATGCGCGCTCGAATCACTGGCGCGTTCTCGCCGATGCCGCCCGCGAAGACCAGTGTGTCCAGCCCACCGAGCGCGGCCGCAAAGGCCCCTATCCACTTCTTGACCTGGTAGCAGAACAGCGCAACGGCTTCGGCAGCCCGGACATCGTTCGCTTCGCGGCCCAGCAAATCCCGCAGATCGGAGCTCGTTTCGGAAACGCCGAGCAATCCCGACTCATGGTTGACCATTTGGTGAAACTGCTGCGCGGTCATGTTCTCGGTTTGCGCCAGGTACCAGACCAGCCCCGGATCCAAATCGCCCGAGCGAGTACTCATGGGCACGCCTGCCGCCGGCGTGAAGCCCATGCTGGTGTCGATGCCCTTGCCGCCGCGAACCGCGGAGAGGCTCGCTCCATTGCCGAGATGGGCGAGGATCACGCGTCCTCGCGCCGCCTCGGTACCCGCCGTGCGAGCGAGTTCTTCCATGAGGAACTCATAGGACAGGCCATGAAAACCGTAGCGCTCGATCCCCTTCGATTCTAAGCGCCGGGGGATCGGCAAGATCCTGGCGACCCGCGGCATATCGCGATGGAAGGCCGTGTCGAAGCACGCCACCTGCGCCAAACCCGGAACACGCTCGCCAAGCAAATCGATCAGATCGATCTCGGAAGGAAGATGCTCCGGCGCGTAGGCGCTGATACGGCGCAGTTCATCGAGCATTTTCGTGGTCACGCGCTGCGGCTCCTTGTAGTTGGCGCCACCGTTGACAACGCGGTGGCCCACCGCTTTGATCGAAGCGAGACCAATGTGCTGGTCGAGCCAATCGAACAGGAAATTTGCCGCCGCCCGCTGATCGAAGTCACCGATTACGCGACTGTCCTGCTGATTGCGGACGGGATCACTGAATTCGAAACGGGTTCCGCGCAAGCCGATGCGGTCGACTTTTCCATGCAGGCCCCGCTGCGGCGGGTCGCCCATCTGATACAACGCGAACTTGATGCTCGACGAGCCGCCGTTCAACGCCAATACGGAGGGCTTCTCTTGCGTCACGAGAGGATTCCTCCCTCGTTCAGCCGCGCCCGTTTCAGCGCCGTCAATCGCTGCAAGGCCTTGACCAATTCCACGACGGCCAGCGGGGACAGGGAACAGGCGGTGATCACTCCCCAGTCTGCGGCCGTGAGCGGGACGGTGTGAAGTACCGCCTGCAGAAACGGCACGTACACCGCCGCCACTTGGAGCAGCAGGCAGATCAGCACCGCCCCCCAGAGCCAGCCGTTGGTGAACAGGCGGGCAGTAAACGCCGACCGTGTCCGCGAACGCGCGTTGAAGGCATGAAAGACATTGGCGAACGTCAGCGTCATGAACGCGATGGTGACCGCGTGACGGAGGCCCTCGCCTTCCGTGCCGTACCAGCGCATGCCGATGAAGAAGGCCAGCAGGGTAACGCCCGCGAGCAACAAACCCTGCCAGACGATCAGGCCGACGAAGCGCGGGGTTATCAACGGCTGCTTCGGGTCGCGTGGCGGTCGCTTCATCACATCCGGCGCCGACGGTTCCAGGGCGAGTGCCATGGCGGGAAAAATGTCAGTGACGATGTTGATCCACAGAATCTGCAGGGCGCCCAGGGGCAGCGGCCAGCCGATCATGATGGCGGCAAAGACCGTCACGATCTCCGCGAAGTTGGTAGAGAACAGGTAATGGATGAAGCGCAGGATGTTATGTACGATGATCCGCCCTTGTTCCACGGCACCGACGATGGTGGCAAAGTTGTCGTCGGCAATGACCATGTCGGCGGCTTCCTTTGCCACCTCGGTGCCCTTGATGCCCATCGCGATGCCGATGTCCGCTTGTTTGAGGGCCGGGGCGTCGTTTACGCCGTCGCCGGTCATGGCAACCACGTGCCCCGTCTGTTGCAGTGCCTCGACGATTTGCAGTTTGTGTTCAGGCGAGACACGGGCGAACACAGCCGCATCGGCAACGACCGCTTGCCAGCCTGTGGCGTCCAGGCCGCTCAGCTCGCGGGCATGCACGGTCTGCAAGGGTTTGCCCTGACCATCGCGGTCGATTCCGAGTTGGCGCGCGATCTCCGCAGCCGTCGCAGGCTGGTCGCCGGTGATCATGACGGTACGGATGCCCGCCTCACGGCAGGTGACGATGGTGCTCCGGACTTCGTCGCGGAGCGGGTCGATCATGCCGACCTGGCCGACGAAGATCAGGTCCCGGAAGAGATCCTCCTCGAGATACTTTTCCGGTAACTCGCGGTAAGCCAGACCGAGCACGCGCAGCGCTGTGCCGGCCAACTCGCGGTTGGTTTCCTCCCAGTGTTGCCGGTCGGCCGGCGTGAGGGGGGAGATGCCGGCGGCCCCGAACTGGGAAGCGCTCGCTGCGAGCAGAGTTCCAGGCGAACCCTTCAGGTACGCGACCGTTTTGCCCTCCGGGGTGCGATGCACGGTGACCATCCGCTTGGTCTCGCTGTTGAACGGGATCTCGGCAAGGCGCGGATAGTCGCGTTCCATCGCGGCGCGGTCCAGGCCGCCTTTTACCGCCGCGATGATCAGGGCCCCTTCGGTCGGGTCGCCGAGGACGGTGGCGCCTTCGTCGTTGCGATCGACTTTGGCGTCGTTACACAGCATGCCGATCCGCAGCGCGAGACGCAGCGGATCATCGGCAACTGGGTCGAGGCGTTGTCCGTGGACGCGGAACTCTCCAGCGGGCGCATAGCCGGTCCCGGTGACCTCGACGCGGCGCTCACCGATCTGGATGGCGCGAACGGTCATTTCATTGCGGGTCAGTGTGCCGGTCTTGTCCGTGCAGATAACCGTGGTCGAGCCGAGGGTCTCGACCGCCGGCAACCGGCGAATGAGCGCGTGCATGCGGGCCATGCGCTGCATCCCCAGCGCCAGGGTCATGGTGGTCACGGCGGGCAGACCCTCGGGCACTGCCGCGATCGCCAGCGAGATGCCCACCTCGAGCATGTAAAGGAAACTGTTACCGCGAAGCCAGCCCGTCACGACGATCACTGCGCAGAGCACCAGGACAATGACGAGCAGTGCGCGCCCGAGCTGGGCGAGTTTCGCTTCGAGCGGGGTCCCGCGCGTGCCCACCTCCTCGATAAGCGTGCCGATCTTGCCCATCTCGGTCAGCATGCCCGTGGCCGTGACGATAAACTTGCCACGGCCGTCGGTGACAGCGGTTCCCAGGTGCACCATGTTGACCCGGTCGCCGAGTGGTGCGTCTCGATCGGCAAGAGGCTCTGCGGTTTTTGTGACGGCGAGTGACTCGCCGGTGAGCGCGGCTTCTTCCACCTGCAGCCGTACGTTCTCCACGATGCGCCCGTCGGCCGGCACGCGCGCGCCGGCGCTGAGGATGGCAACGTCCCCCGTCACCAGCTCCTCTGCGGGGATCTGCCGTTCCTCTCCTTCCCGCAGGACGTGGGCCACGGGCACTGCCTGCTTGCGCAGCGCGTTCAGCGCTGCCTCCGCCTTCCACTCCGTGACGAAACCGATGACCGCGTTCACCACAATGACGATCAGGATCGCAACCGCCTCGATGGTTTCCCCAAGCGCCAGGGCAACTCCACCCGCCGCCAGCAGCAGCCCGACGATAAGGCTGCGGAACTGGTGAACGAAGATCGACAGGGCTGAGCGTTGCTTTACCCCTGCGAGGGCGTTGGACCCCTGTTGCGTGTGACGCAGGGCGGCCTCCGCGCGGGTCAGACCTTGCGTCACGTTGGTACGCAGGCGCTGCGCCGTTTCTTCAAC
>CAZXNF010000260.1:0-3545 GCA_964641785.1 uncultured Streptomycetaceae bacterium
GGTCACGCTGCTCGGCACCGGCAGTCCGGTGCCCTCGCTGAAGCGGGCCTCCGCGGGGTACCTGGTGGAGACCGGTCGCGACGTGATCCTGATCGATCTTGGCCCCGGCGCGTTCGCGCGCCTGATGGAGGCGGGCAAAAAGGCCGCTGACGTCACGCACGTGTTCTTCAGCCACCTGCACTTCGACCATTGCGCGGACTTCATCCGGTTGTTCCACCACCGCTGGGATGCGAGCGGCGACCGCACGCCGCCGATGCAGGTGTTCGGTCCGCCCGGCACCCAGGAACTGGTCGACCGGCTGTTCGGTCCGGCGGGCGCGTTCAGCCGCGATCTGGCGTCGCGCACGCAGCATCCTTTGAGCACCGAGATCTACCGCAGCCGCGGCGGCACGCCGCCACGGCCTTGGCCCGACACCGCCGTGACCGAGCTCGCAGGGCCGGGCGTCGTCGAAGGCGAAGGCTGGCGGATCGTCCGCCGCGAGGTGCCGCACTTCCAGCCCCATCTGGACAGCTTTGGCTATCGCGTCGAGGCGGAGGGCAAGGTGTTCGCCTACACGAGCGACATCAACCTCGCGCTGGCGGTGCCGCCGCCGGCGCTGATCGAACTCGCGCGCGACGCCGACCTCCTCGTGCACTATCTCAACGCATTTGCCTTCGAGGCCGCACAGCCGGGCGGCTTTGCCGGACCGCGGTTCGTGGGGACGGTTGCGCGCGAAGCGCGCGTGAAGAAGCTCGTGACCTCGCATCACGGGCCGTACATCGATACGGAGGGCGTGCGCGGGCGGTGCATGGCGGAGATCGCGGCGCTCTATCCGGGTCCGCTGGTGTGGGGCGAGGACCTCATGAGCTTTGCGCTGTGAACGGGCGGCCCGCCGCGCGACGTGCAGCAGCACGCGGGTCAAGGACGCTGGCCTCGAATTCGAGTAGCCTCCGAGGTCCCGGTGTGGCGACCGGCTGTTTGTTTTATTCAGGAGGTTGTGCATGTCTGACGTATCCGCGGCCGTGACGGCCGATCTCGCCCCCACCGGCACGCTGCGCGCCGGCATCAATTTCTCGAACACGCTGCTGACCGCGCGCGACGCTGCCGGGAAACCCACCGGTGTTGCGCTCGATCTCGCGCACGAGATGGGCCGGCGTCTAGGCGTCCCGGTGCAGATCATCGAGTTTCCGAATCCCGGCAAGCTCGCCGAGTCCGCCGACCAGAACAATTGGGACGTCGGTTTCCTCGGCGCGGAACCGGCGCGCGCGAAGCTGATCGATTTCACCGCGCCGTACGTGCAGATCGATGCGACCTACCTGGTGCCGAAAGACTCCCCGCTGACGACGATCGCGGCGGTGGACAAGCTGGGCGTGAAGATCGTGGTTCCGGGCAAGACCGCCTACGACTTGTGGTTGACCGCGAACCTGAAGCACGCCGAACTCACGCATGTGGACGGCGCCGACAACGCGGCGAAGCAGTTTGCCGCGGGCGGGTTCGACGTCCTTGCCGGCCTGAAGGATCGCCTGAAGAATGACCTGGCGAATCTGCCGGGGACGCGCCTCATCGACGGCAATTTCACGGCGGTGCTGCAGGCTGCGGGCACGCCGAAAGGCCGCGCGGCGGGCAACGCCTACCTGTGCGCATTTATCGAGGACGTGAAGGCGTCGGGTCTCGTCGCGAAACTCATCGAGAAGAACAAGGTCGGCCACGGGCTGACGGTGTCGCCGCCGGCGGGCTGATGCGCGGCGCTGTCTATACTGATGGCGCTTTCGCAGGCCCCGGCCGGGGCATCAACGGATGGACGGGAGCCGCATGACGACAGACGGACGCACGCTCTACGACAAGATCTGGGACCAGCACGCGATGGTCACCGAAGAAGGCGAAACGCTGCTCTACATCGACCGCGCGCTGTTTCACGAGGGGTCGTCGCATGCCTTCGCCAAGCTCGAGCGCGAGGGCCGGTCGGTTGCGCGTCCGCGGCAGCTCTTCGCGTTCAACGACCATTACGTGCCGACGACGGGCCGCGAGAAGGGCGTCGACGGCATCGCCATTCCCGAGATCCGCAACATGGTGCTTAAACTCGCCGCCAACACGGCGAAACACGGCATCACGCTGTTCGGCATCGACGATCCGCGGCAGGGCATCCTGCACATCGTGCCGCCGGAGCAGGGCATCACGCAGCCCGGGCTGGTGATCGCCGGCGCGGACTCGCACACCTCGACGCACGGGGCGTTCGGGAGCCTCGCGTTCGGCATCGGCGCGTCGGACATGATGCACGTGATGGCGACGCAGACGCTGTGGCAGCGCAAGTCGAAGACCATGCGCATCGCGGTGGAAGGGCCACTGGGCTTCGGCGTGTCCGCCAAGGACGTGATTCTCGCCATCATCGCCAGGATCGGCGCCGGCGGGGCGGCCGGCTACACGATCGAGTACACCGGCGGGGCGATCACCGCCATGAACATGGAAGCCCGCATGACCGTGTGCAACATGTCGATCGAAGGCGGCGGCCGTGCCGGCATGGTGGCGCCCGATGACACCACATTCGCGTACATGGAAGGGCGGCCGTTTGCGCCCAAAGGTGCAGCGTGGGCGAACGCGCTGGCGACCTGGAAAGTGCTGCGGGGTGATGCTGACGCGACGTTCGACCGCGAGGTTGAGCTCGATGCCGCACAGATTGCGCCGATGGTGACCTGGGGCACGAGCCCGGAGCACTCGCTGCCCGTGACGGGTGTGGTGCCTGATCCGCGCAACACTGCGGACGCAACCAAGGGCGCCGAGATCGCCGCGGCCCTCGACTACATGGGGCTGAAGGAAGGCACGCCGCTGGCGGAGATCGCGATCGACCGCGTGTTCATCGGCTCCTGCACCAACAGCCGCCTCGATGACCTGCGCGCGGCAGCGGACGTCGCGCGTCTCGGCCGGACGAAAGTGCCGGCGTGGGTGGTGCCGGGCTCCCAGCTCGTGAAGCGGGCCGCGGAGCAGGAAGGCCTGGACCGCATCTTCACCGCCGCCGGATTCGAATGGCGCGATCCCGGCTGCTCGCTGTGCACCGCGATTAACGGGGACCAGTTGCAGCCGGGCGAGCGGTGCGCGTCCACTTCAAACCGGAATTTTCGCGGACGCCAGGGACCGGGCGGCCGGACCCACCTGGTTAGCCCGGCCATGGCCGCCGCCGCCGCGCTGACCGGCCACCTGACGGATGTGCGCGACCTGATGAGGCGAGGGTAGCGTGGAGCCGTTCACCACGCTGACCGGCATCGCGGTTCCGCTCGACGAGCCGAACATCGACACCAATCAACTGTGCCCGACCCGCTTCAACAAGGTGCCGCGCGGCCCCGAGTACGCGCGGGTGCTGTTGCATGACCGGCGCTTCAATGCCGACGGCTCCGAGAAAGAGTTCATCCTCAACGCCGAGCCCTACCGGCAGGCCAAGGTCGTGGTCGCGGACCGCAATTTCGGCTGCGGCTCCTCGCGCGAAAGCGCGGTGTTCGCGCTGTTTGAGTTTGGTATCCGTTGCGTCATCGCCCCCAGCTTCGGCGACATCCACGCCAACAACTGCGTGAAGA
>CAZXNF010000260.1:3555-5626 GCA_964641785.1 uncultured Streptomycetaceae bacterium
GGATTCTCCCGGTGGTGCTGCCCGCAGCGGACGTGGCCGCGCTGCGCCGGCAGTTGCGCGAGCAGGTGGGCGCTACGCTCGCCGTCGATCTGGCGCGGCAGACAGTGACCGACCCGACGGGGCGGGAGCATCGTTTCGACATCCATCCGGTGCGCAAGCTGTGCCTGCTCGAGGGGCTCGACGACATTGCCCGGACCGGGCAGTACGCGGCACGGTTCGCGCAGTTCGAAACCGCCTACCGGGCGCAAAAACCCTGGCTTTTCAACTGACCGCCGGTGGGCGCCCGGCACGCGCTTGCGCCCGCGGGACTGCTCAAGCAGACTGGCACGGTCCCGGGTGCCGTAGAACCCCCGCGCACCTGACTGAGGAGAAACATGGAACTGCAGTCCCGCCACTACGAAGCACCGGACCTGGCCGCCGCGATGGAGTTGTGCTTCGCGAAGGGCTGGACGGACGGCCTGCCGGTCGTGCCACCGACTGAAGACCGCATCCGCGACATGCTGGCGGCGGCGGGGCTCGAGCCCGGTCTGGAGCTCGCCTTCATCGAAAACCGCCAGGTGTCGGTCACTGCGGAGAAGGTCGCGATCAACGCGGTGCTGGCCGGCTGCAAGCCGGAATACATGCCGGTGGTGGTGGCGGCGGTCGAAGCGCTCGCCGATCCGCTCTACGGTTACCACGGCCCCGGCACCAGCACCGGCGGCGCGGCGGTACTGATGATCGTGAACGGTCCGATCGCGCGCGAACTCGGCATGAACTCCGGCCACAACCTGTTCGGCCCGGGCTGGCGCGCGAACGCGACGATCGGGCGCGCGGTGCGGCTGACGATGCGCAACACGATCGGCACGATTCCCGGCACGCTCGACCAGAGCAGCCTCGGCCACCCGGGCAAGTACACCTTCTGCATCGCCGAGAACGAGGCGGAAAGTCCGTGGCCGTCGCTGCACGTCGACCGCGGCTTCAAAGCCGAGCAGAGCACCGTGACCATCATGGCGGCGCTGGGTGTGCACCAGTTCTCCAACGGCCTGTCGTCGACGCCGGAAGGCGTGCTGACGACGGCCTGTGCGCAGATGCGTATTTCCGCGGGTACCGGGCGCAATGCGTTCTACGCGCTGGTGCTGGCGGGCGAGCACATGGCGATCATCGCGCAGGCCGGCTGGAGCCGCGACGACGTGAAGCGCTACTGCTTCGAGCATGCGCGGGCATCGGTGGCGGAACTGAAGCGCGCCAACATCAAGGATGGCGCGGTGACGCCCGAAGACGAGCAGAAGATGCTGTCGGTCGTGCAGCAGCCGGAGGATTTCCTGGTCGTCATGGCCGGCGGCAAGGCCGGCGTGCAGTCGGCGTATATTCCGGGCTGGGGCGGCAAGGCGGGGTCGCAGCCGGTGACGAAGGAAATCCGCCGCGCGTGACGTGCGGCATCAAGGGCGAGAGACGAAAGAAGATAGGTGAGAGAAGTCACTGCAACGACACCGCCGGGTTTTCCCGTCTCCCGTCTCTCGTCTCTCTTCTTTCGTCTTTCGGGTAGCCACCAAAAAGGAGCAAACGATGACCATCCAGATATACGATCCCACCATCGAGCCGAAGGGGCGCAAGATCGATTACGTGCCGCGGCCAAAGTCGCTCGCCGGGCTGCGCGTGGGTCTCGTCGACAACTCGAAGCACAACTCCGACCAGATCCTGCTGCGCATCGCCGGCGTGCTGGAGCGCGAGTACGGCGCCAAGGCGCACGTGATCCGCCGCAAGCCGACGGCCGGCAAGCCCGCCGCCGAAGACATCGTTCAGGAGTTCAAGACGTCGTGCGATGTGGTTGTCGCCGGCGTCGGTGACTGAGGGTCATGCAGCTCGGGCAGTGTGCTCGACAGCATAGTGTTGGAAAAAGCAGGCATCCCGTCGGCCTCGATCATCACCGACGTGTTTGAAAAAACCGGCCGTGCGATGGCGACCGCGTGGGGATTGAAGGATTTCCGCTACCTCGCGATGCCGCATCCGATCGCGAACCTGACGCCGGAGCAGATGGACCAGCGCGCCGCGGAGATCACCCCGCGGGTGGTGACGCTGCTGCTGGAAGGCC
>CAZXNF010000261.1:0-5595 GCA_964641785.1 uncultured Streptomycetaceae bacterium
GCTCTCCTGTAGCAACAACCTCTGTTCGCTTCGGTTGCCTGACGTTTCCCGCTTCCTCGGCCGCCCTCGTTTCGCGGGCTCCACACGCCGCTTGAGCAGCGCTTCAATCTCCGCCTTGAAGCGTTCCCCTCCAAGCACGTAATAACTGCGTGTCTGACACGAATGGCACTTACTTAAGCAATATTTCGCAGATCCCCTCCCTTGCGCGTAGCGCGGGGGAGGGTTAGGGAGGGGGCAATATCGCTCGCCCCCATCCTGGCCTTCCCCCGCAAGCGAGGGAAGGAACCTTAAGTAAGTGCCATTCGGGTCAGAGTCATTTGATCTCCTGAAGCAACAATATTTGTTCACCTCGATCGTCTGGTGACACCCGCTTCACCGGCCGCCCTCGTCTCGCGGGCTCCACACGCCGCTTGAGCAGCGCTTCCATCTCCGCCTTGAATCGCTCGCCGCCCAGCACGAGGTTTTGATTGGCTGCTGCACGAATCTCGTCGATCTCTCCCGGCTCCAACTGATAGCGGAAGAGTTCCCGGTAGGCCGCCTGCCGCTGTTCCGGGCTTGCGCCCAACGCCACGTAGTTGCCGTGGCTGCGGACCAATGGGTCGAGTTTGCCCTCGGCGTGGTGCCGGTAGCTCGACCAGGGGTAGTCCGCCGGGTGCGCCACCATGCTGGCGCGGACCGGGTTCAGTTCGATGTAGCGCTGGCAGCGGAGCAGGTAGCCAAGTATGGGCAAGCTGCTAAGATGATCGGCAGAATCAGACCCGGAGTTCGACGCATGACCACTTACACCGCCGTCATCGAGCATTGCCCGCAAACCGGACTTTACGTCGGCCACATCCCCGGCTGGCCGGGCGCGCATACGCAGGGTGCGACGCTGGACGAACTCCACGCCAACCTGAAGGAAGTCGTCGCGATGCTGAGTGAAGACGGGCTCCCCCCGCTGGAGTCCCGCTTCGTTGGCACGCAGACCGTCGAAGTGGGCTAGATGCCGGGCATCCCGGTTCTCAAGCCCCGGGAAGTCGCCGCGGTGCTGGAGCGGCTGGGCTTCAAGGTGGTGCGCCAGCGCGGCTCGCACGTTCAGTATCGGCATGTGGACGGGCGCGGGACGACCATCCCGTTTCATTCCGGGCGCGACATCTCTCCGCCTCTGTTGCGGCAGATCGCCAAGGACATCGGCTTGAACCTGCAGGATTTTCTCTCGCACCGCTAGCATTTCAGGCTCCGTCTCCCCGCAGGTGCTGATTCACATTGGTTCCGATTACGAGCTTCAGCAAGGGCAGCGCGCAGTGCGCTCACCGGTCGGCCATTTTCGACGGGGGATCCGATGAGTGTTTCCGTTGAATTCACTGGCAACAATCGACTCGACGGCGACGAAAAGCTCGCGCTCGTCGGGGAGATCTGGGCGACCATCTGCGCCGATACGACGACATTCCCGCTGACTGCCGCGCAGCGCGCGGAACTGGGTCGCCGGGTCGCGGATGACGATGCCTTTCCGGACGATGTAGCACCATAGGATGAGGTCAAGGCTGCTGCTCGCTCACGCTTGGCGAAATGACCCTTCGCGTTGCCTTCTGGGGCGATCATCGGCACGAGCTTGAGCCCCTCGCACCGCCCATACGGCAAGCTCATGTCGACACTCATTTTTTATCTTCCTCCGCCGTGGCCGCCGGGGCAGCCACCACCACCACCGGCTCCACCGTCTGCGCTTTCTGCACCCGGTCCAGCCGCTGCTCGCTGAGCGTCTGCTGGTAGGCCCGGTCCATCTCTTCCATCTTCTTAGAGAAGTGCCGATAAACCAGCGCCGACAGCGCCACCACAACCACGATCAGCACGACCGTCTGCAGGCCGAACTTCTTCCGCTTGGCTTCGTCATCGGGCAGGAACAGGATCTGCGTGCGTAACGTGTCGTTGGGATTCGACAGCACGGAGTCGTAGTGATGCTTGCGCGTGGGGTCGGTGAGGATCTGGTAGCCCTCGCGCAGCATGCGGGTCTCCATGACGGCGTCCTCGTTGCCCTGCAGGGAGGGCGCGTTCAGCGCCGCCAGGCGGGCGACATAGGCCGCCTGGATTTGCTCTGAGTTCGCGTCCGCAGGGATGCCGAGCATTTCGTAGAGGGAACGTTTCATGGGCTACCTTGTGAGGGGTGAGGCGTGAGGCGGGAAGCGCTTCTTTGTGCGCCATGCAGTCGTAATCCCGCGCAGCTGATATGCCTTTGACGGAATATACTTCCTGAGTTATATTCTGGCCGTGACTTGGGAAGTCGAATACACGGACGCGTTCGGCGCGTGGTGGAACACGCTCGACGAAGCGGCGCAAGTGTCGATCGACGCGTCGGTCCGCTTGCCGGAAGATCGCGGCCCACGACTTGGCTACCCCCACAGTTCCGGCATTCAGGGTTCGCGACATGTGCATATGCGCGAATTACGCATCCAGTACGCAGGGCGCCCGTATCGGATCCTGTATGCGTTCGATCCCCGACGTGCCGCCATATTGCTGATCGGCGGCGACAAAACGGGCCGGGACCGGTGGTAGTAGGAGCACATCCCCGCTGCGGACCGCGTGTACAACGAGCATCTGGACGCTTTGAAAAAGGGAGGATTGGACGATGGCTAAGAAATTCCGTGCGCTGCGCGCAGCGATGCCCCCGGCCGCGCGGGAGCGTGCGTCCGCGCAAGCGGACGCCATGCTTCTGGAAATGGAGTTGCAGCAGCTCCGCAAGAGCCGCCATCTCACGCAGACCGAGCTGGCCGACGCGATGCGCGTTGCCCAAGGCGCCATTTCGAAGATCGAGCACCGGGACGACATGTACGTCAGTACCCTCCGTGAATACATCCGTGCCTTGGGCGGGGAACTCGAACTCGTCGCCAAGTTCCCGGATGCGGAAATCAAGGTGCGGCACTTCGAGCCGGCGAAGTAGGCTTTCCCACGCACGCGGGATGTGAGCCAGAGTCGACCTGCGCGCAGGCGATACGCCGCACCCCCATCCCAGCCTCCCCCCCCAGAGAAGGGTGGGGCCCCTTCTCCCCACCAGCGAGGGAAGGAGAGAAGTGACTTCGTGTGAACGCGCGCCCCCATCCCAGCCTTCCCCCGCAGGCAGGGGAAGGAGAGAAGTGACTTCGTGTGAACGCGCGCCCCCATCCCAGCCTTCCCCCGCAGGCAGGGGAAGGAGAGAAGTGACTTCGTGTGAACGATCGTTTCATCCCAGCCTCACTTCCGCATCCACCCGCAACCCCTGCGGCATCTGGTGCGCGATGAACAGGATGCCGATCCGGCCCTGCAACTGATTGATCGTCGCGGCGACCTGTTCGGCGGTTTCCACGTCGAGGTTGCTGGTGGCTTCATCGAAGATCAGCACCTGCGGGCGCTTGAGCAGTGCGCGGGCGATGGCGATGCGCTGCTTCTGCCCGCCGGACAGGCCCGCGCCGTGCTCGCCGATCGGCGTCTGGTAGCCCTGCGGGAGTTTTTCGATGGTGTCGTGGATGCCGGCCATGCGGCAGGCCTCGACCGCCTGCTCGAAGCCGGCGTGCGGGTTGGCGATCACGAGGTTGTCGTAGATCGTGCCTGAGAACAGCATGGTCTCCTGCGGCACCACGCCGAAATGGCCGCGCAGTTCGTTCGCGGACAGGTGCCGCAGGTCGTGGCCGTCGATCAGGATCGCGCCCTCCTGCGGCTGGTAGAAGCCCTGCAACAGTCTGGCGAGCGTGCTCTTGCCGCTGCCGGACGGCCCCATGAGCGCGACGCAGCGCCCCGGTTCCAGAGTCAGGTTCAGGCCCTGATACAGCCACGGCAGGTTGTCGGCGTAGCGGAAGGCAAGGTTCTTGATCTCGATGCGGCCGGCGCCGCCGCCCTGCCGCGCGGGCACGATGGAGTACGGCTCCGCGGGCGCATTCATCACGTCGCCCAGACGCTTGACGGCGATGTCGGCCTGCTGGAACTGCTGCCACAGGCCAACCATGCGCAGCATCGGCTGCGACAACCGCCCGGCGAACATCTGGAAGGCGACCAGCATGCCGATGGTGAAGCCGGGGCTCGTCATCACCAGCCACGCGCCGGTGCATAGGATGGCGAGCGTGAGCAACTGTTCCAGCGCGTTGGCGGCGACGTTGTAACTGTTGCCGATCTGCTTGGTGGCGAAGCCGGCGGCCAGGTAGGCGGCGAGGTATTCGCCGAAGCGCCGCTTCAACTGCGGCTCCATCTGCAGCGACTTCACCGTGTCCATGCCCGACAGGTATTCGGTGACGAAGGCCTGGTTGCGCGCGCCGAGCAGGAACTGCTGGTTCAGCCGCTCGCGCAGGATGGGCGTGATGGCGAGGCTGAGAATGACGATCGCGCCGAGGATGCCGACGGTGATCAGCGTCAGCATGACGCTGTACCAGAACATGATCGCCAGGAAGATGAACAGGAAGGGCACGTCGAGGATGAGCGTTACCGCCGCCCCGGCGATGAACTCGCGGATGGTCTCCACGCCGTGCACCCGGGCGACCAGCACGCCGGTCGGCCGGTGCTCGAAGTAGCGTGGCGGCAGGTGCAGCAGGTGCGCGAAGACCTGCGTGGCGAGCACGGCATCGATGCGGTTGCCGGTGTGCAGCACCAGGTACTGCCGCACCCAGGTCATCGCCGCGGTAAAGAGGATGAAAACGGCGAGCGCGATGCCGATGACGACCAGCGTGTTCATCGTCTGGTGCACGACCACCTTGTCGATCACCACCTGCGTGAAGAGGGGTGTCGCGAGCGCCATCAACTGGATGGCCAGCGAGGCGGCGAGCACGTCGCGCCAGATCCTCTTGTGCTTGAGCAACTCGGGCACGAACCAGCGGAAGCCGAAGGCGTGCTGCGCGGGCGCATCCGGGTCGTCCACCTTCGCGCCGGTATCGGCCGGGGCGAACAGGAGTGCGGCACCGGTAAAGCGCTTGAGGAAGGCCGGCGTGCCGATGATCGCCGGCTGCGTCTGCCCTTCTTCCAGCAGCAGCGCGCGCTCGCGGTCACAGCGGAGCAGGAGCCCGAGCTTGAGCGCCGGCGGGGCGTCGACCGCTTCCGTGCGCAGGGGCGAAGGCACCCACGGCGCGCCGCGCGGCACGCCGTCGGCGCCGGCGCCGGGGTACTGCCCGGGCCCGCGAGGCGTTTCCGGTTCCCGGGCGACGAGCGCCTTCTGAACGAGCACGGCTGCCGCGTACGGAGCGCCGAGGACAACCAGACACGGCAACGGCAGCCCGGCGAGATCCGCCGGCCCGACGACGCGCAGCGCCGTCTTCAGGCCCAGCGCTTCGGCGGCCGTGCGGATGGACTCAAGCGTGTAGGGCGGCGGGTGCTGTGCGGCGACGAGCGCGGGCGCGAACGGCAGCCTGTGCAGATCGCACATGCCGCCAAGACCCCAGAGGAAGGAGTCCGCTGAGAGATGCAGGTTCTCTTGCAACAACGACGTCCCCTTGGGCCCCGTGCGGGCGGCCGGACGTTGTTACCGTTATGTTTATGGTTGCACCTGCCATCACACGGTTCCCTCTCGCCAGTGTTGCCTTGTTACGCCGTATGACTTCCTGCGGCTGCATTACTCACCAGTCGTAAATATAGTCTACTAATTGCGAACGAATGAACCCGATG
>CAZXNF010000262.1:0-3851 GCA_964641785.1 uncultured Streptomycetaceae bacterium
GATCGCCGTCAAACGCGTGCTCGAACGCGACGGCGAATCCGCCTATTACATCAACAACCTCCACGTGCGCCGGCGCGATGTGGCGGACATCTTTCTGGGCACCGGGCTTGGCGCGCGCGCCTACGCCATCATCGAGCAGGGCATGATCTCGCGCATCATCGAGGCCAAGCCGGAAGAGCTGCGCGTGTTTCTCGAAGAGGCCGCGGGCGTGTCCAAGTACCGCGAGCGCCGCCGCGAAACGGAACTGCGGCTGGCCGACACCCGTGAGAACCTGACGCGGGTGGAAGACATCCGCCAGGAACTCGACAAGCAGCTCGAGCACCTGAAAGGCCAGGCGGAAGTCGCCCAGCGCTATCAGGAACTGAAATCCCAGCTGACCGTTTCGCAGCAACTCATGTGGCTCGCCCGCAAGCAGGAGGCGGGTGCAGCGCGCGAGCGGCATGCGCGCGAGATCGAGCGCCTGGGGACGGAGCTCGAAGCGGAAACCGCGAAGCTGCGCGAGGCCGAGCGCCGCGCCGAGGAGATGCGGGCGCGGCATTACGAAACCGCCGAGCAGGTGCACACCGCCCAGGGCGCGCTGTTCGAGGTCAATGCCGAAATGGCCCGCCTGGAACAGCAGATCCAGCACGTGCGGGAGAACCGCGCGCGGGTCGAGAACCAGCTGGCGACGTTGCGCATGCAGCATGTCCAGTACGAAGAGGAGCGCACCGCGCTGGCCGCCCATCTGGCGCTGTGGCGCGCGAGCGGCCTGAGCGCCGATCAGACCTGCGCCGAAGCGGAGACGCACGCGCAGGCGCAGGGTGCACGCCTGCCGATTGCCGCTGAATCGCTGCGCGCAGCGCAATCCGCGAGGGACGAAGCGCAGCGCGGGCTGGCACAGAGCCAGCAGGCGCGCGAAGTGGAGCAGACCCGGCACGCTCACGCCGGGGAACTGGTTGCGCAGTTCGACGCGCGCGCCGCGCGTTTGCGCGAGGAGCAGCAGGCCCTCGCCATGCCGGATCCGGCGACGGTTGCGGGGCTGACCGCCGACGCGGACGCCGCCGGTGCCGCGCTTGGCGCCCGGCGCCAGGCGCTGGACGCCGCGGCCGACGCGGTACCCGGTTTGGAGGCGGGCCTGCGTGAAGCGCAGACGACGCTGGAGAGCGCCGCCCACGGCGTGGCGGCGCTGGAAGCGCGTGCTTCAGCGCTGAAGGCCCTGCAGGACCGCATCGCCGGCAGCGAGCAGGTGCATGCCTGGCTTGCCGCGCACGGCCTTAATGGCAAGCCGCGGCTATTCGAACAGATTGCGATCGAGCCGGGCTGGGAGGAAGCGGTCGAAGCGGTGCTGCGGGAACGCCTGCACGCCATTGGCCTCGATACGCTGCAGACGGCGTCCGGCTGGATGACCGAGCCGCCGCCCGCGCGCATCACGGTTTACACGGCTGGCGCGCCCGCCGCGACGGGGGCGTGGAACGGTCACGCGCCGCTGGCCGGGATGGTCCGCGCGTCCGTACCGACACTGCAAGCGGCATTGGACGACTGGCTGCATGGCGTGTACGTGGCGCAGGACGGGGCGCAAGCTGCCGCCGTCGTGCACGGACTGCCGGCGGGCGCATTGCTGGTGACTCGCGAGGGGCACGTATTTTCGCGCACCAGCGTGAGCTTCCACGCGCCGGATTCCGAACTGCACGGCGCCTTCGCCCGCCAGCGTGAACTCGAACAACTGGCCGGCGAGGTGCAGACCGCGCAGGCCTCGCGCGGGCAACTGCGGGCGCTGCTGGCGGCGACCGAACAGACGCTCGAACAGGGCCGGACGGCCGTGGAGGCCCTGCGCGCGGAAGTGGCGGCACTGCAGGCGCGCCACCACGCGTTGGAGCTCGACGCCGTGCGCGCGTCCGAACAGGCGCAGCGTACCGGCGAACGCCATCAGCAGATCACACTGGAACTCGCCGAGGTGGCTGCCCAGCGCGATCAGGCGCAGGCGCAGGCGGCGGTGGCCACGCAGACGCTGCAAGTCCTGGAACGGCAGGCGACGGACCTGACGGCCGCAGTGACGGCAGCGGAGCAGCGGCGTACCGCGGCCGAACAGGCGCTGGCTGCCCAGCAGGAAGCCGCCAGCAATGCCGAGCGTGAGCTCCAGCAGGCGACTTTCCAGCGGCAGACCTGCCGCAGCAAGATCGAGGAGGGCGAACAGACCGACAAGCGGCTGTCCGCCGCTTTCGCGCAAGTGGTCGCCGCCATCGAGGCGCAGACGGCGGATCTGGCCGGCCTGGACGAAGCGCCCTGGCAGTTGCAGCTCGGGGACGCGCTGGTGCGCCGCACCGCGCGCGAGCAGACGCTGGCTGCCGCGCGCGATGCGGCGGCGGCCGACGAGGCCACCCTGCGCGAAATCGAACAATTGCGCCTCGCCATCGAGCAGGGGCTCGAGCCGCTGCGCGTTCGCGCCGGCGACATGCGCCTGAAGGAACAGGAAGCCCGGCTGACCGAGGAGCAGTTCGCGCAGGAACTCGCGGCGGCCGGCGCCGATGAAGTGGCGCTCGGGGAGCAGCTCGAGAAAGGCCGGCGCGCCTCCACCCTGCAGGCCGACATCATCCGCCTGAACGGCGAGATCAGCGCGCTTGGGCTGGTCAACCTGGCCGCGCTTGATGAACTGGCGCAGTCCACCGAGCGGAAGAACTACCTTGACGCGCAGTCGCTCGACCTCACCGAGGCGATGACCACGCTGGAGGACGCGATCCGCCGCATCGATCGCGAAACGCGCGAACGCCTGCAGGCGACCTTCGACGAGGTCAACGGCCACTTCGGCCGCATGTTCCCCACGTTGTTCGGCGGTGGCCAGGCGAAGCTGCTGCTGACCGGCGACGAGATTCTCGATTCCGGCGTGCAGGTGATCGCGCAGCCGCCGGGCAAGAAGAACAGCTCCATCCACCTGCTGTCGGGCGGGGAGAAGGCGCTGACGGCGCTGTCGCTCGTGTTCGCGATCTTCCAGCTCAATCCTGCGCCCTTCTGCCTGCTGGACGAGGTGGATGCGCCACTGGACGACACCAACACCGAGCGTTTCTGCAAGCTGGTGCAGAAGATGTCCGAAAATTCCCAGTTCCTGTACATCAGCCACAACAAGATCACCATGGAGATCGCCGACCAGCTGATCGGCGTGACCATGCAGGAGGCGGGCGTGTCGCGCGTGGTGGCAGTCGACATCGAAGAAGCCATGAAGCTTGCCGAAGAGGCGGCTTAGAGCCCCCAACACCATGAAACACGCGTGCGTTGCGGCCAGAATTGGTGATAACGCGAAGCCGTCCGGGGCAAATATGTCAATATTGGCCCGGAGGGCGACAAAGTGAGCGCCGATGCTGGCCGCAACCCGAAGGGCTGGCACGAGTTTTGGCCCATGGCGTCGTCCTTCTCCTTGGCCGTATTGACATACGGCCTGCGTCGAACTCCTCACCCTGAGCCAAAATCGTGACAGCGCACGCGTGTTTCATGGTGTTGGGGGCTCTTGTTAAGGTGTCGCGATGAGCGACCTTCAACTGAGCCTGCTGGCCATCGGGGCGGTCTTCGTCGCCGCCGTGTGGCTCTATAACCGCTGGCAGGAACGCCGCTTCCGGCGCGGCGCCGAAGCCGCCTTCGCCCGCGACCAGCCTGACGTGCTGATGGACGGGGAGGCGGACGGATCGCCGACCGCGGGCGGACGCATCGAGCCCAGCCTGGGCGCCCCGGACAGTGCGGTGCCCGCTGGCGCTGATGCCGACCGTTCGGGGCTCGATCCGCTGATCGACTACATCGGCGAGATCGACTCGGAACTGCCACTGGTGCCGGCGGACCTGATGGGTGAACTCGCCGCCGGCTGGGCCGCGGATGCCGGCCGCCGG
>CAZXNF010000262.1:3861-5592 GCA_964641785.1 uncultured Streptomycetaceae bacterium
GCCGGGTCCGCGTGGCGGCGCGGGACACCGCCGCCAACGTCTGGATCGACGCCAGCGCCGACACCGGACGCTTCCATCACCTGCGGTGCGGCGTGCAGCTCGCGAGCCGTGCCGGCTGCATGACGGCGGCCGAACTCGGAGCCTTCTGCGACGCACTGGCGCAATGGGCGCAGCGGCAGGCCGCGCAGGTGCGCTTTCCGGAAATCGAATCCGTACTGGCGCGGGCGCGCCAGCTCGATGCGCTGTGCGCCGAGGTCGATGTGGCGATCGGCATCAACGTCATCGCCCGTCCCGGCGACAAATTCACCGCCACCCGCATCCGTGCCTATGCGGAAGGCCTCGGTTTCCGGCTCGAGCCGAGCGGCGTGTTCACCTTCGCGGGCGAGGACGGGGCGACGCTGTTCACGATGGACAACCACGAGCCCATGCCCTTCGTGCCCGAGCAGATCAAGACGCTCAATACCGATGGCGTGACCCTGCTGCTCGATGTGCCGAGGGTGGCCGATGCGGGCACGGCCTTCGACCGCATGCTGGAGACGGGCCGCCACCTCGCCACCGCGCTGGGCGGCCGCCTGGTGGACGACAACCGCGCCGTATTGTCGGAGGCGGGCCTCGGGAAAATCCGCGAACAGCTCGCGGCCATCCGCAACGGCATGCAGGCGGGCGGCATCGCGCCCGGCAGCGAACGCGCGCTGCGCCTGTTCGCCTGACCCGTCTGACGATCGCATGGCGGTACCGAAGGCCGTAGCGACACAGGCCGCCCGCCTGCGCGCGGAACTCCAGCGCCACAATCATCGCTACTACGTGCTCGACGATCCGGCAGTGCCGGACGCCGAGTACGACCGCCTGTTCCGTGAACTGCAGGCGCTCGAAGCAGTCCATCCCGTCCTGCAGACACCGGACTCGCCCACGCAGCGCGTGGGCGGTCAGGCGCTGGACGGCTTCTCGCCGGTGCGGCACGCGGTGCCGATGCTGTCCATCCGCACCGAAACCGACATCACGGCGAACGGTGCGGCGGCATTCGATGCGCGCGTCCGCCGCGAACTGAAACTCGCCGCAACGGATCCGCCGGTGACCTACGCCTGCGAACTCAAGTTCGACGGCCTCGCCATCAATCTGCGCTACGAGCATGGCGTGCTCGTGCAGGCGGCCACGCGCGGCGACGGCGAGGTCGGCGAGGACGTGACGCAGAATCTCCGCACGATCGGGCAGATTCCGCTGCGCCTCAAGGGCATGGCGGCGCCGGTGTTCGAGGTGCGTGGCGAGGTCTATTTGCGGCGCGATGACTTCGAACGCCTCAACGAGCGCCAGCGCGGGCTGATCGCGGCGGGTGCCAAGGGCGAAAAGACCTTCGTCAATCCGCGCAACGCGGCGGCCGGCGCGGTGCGCCAGCTCGATCCGGCGATCGCCGCGCAGCGGCCGCTCAGTTTTTTCGCCTACGGCCTGGGCGCGGTGGAAGGCTGGGCAGCGGCGCCTGCTACGCACAGCGGCACGCTGGATGCACTGGCGGCGATGGGGCTGCCAGTATCGAGCGAGCGGGCAGTAGTGCAGGGCGCGGACGGGCTCGCCGCCTTTCACCAGTCGGTCGGCGACAAACGCGACGCGCTGCCCTTCGACATCGACGGCGTGGTCTACAAGGTGAACGACCTCGAGTTGCAGCGCCGGCTCGGTTTCGTCACGCGCGAGCCGCGCTGGGCCGTCGCGCACAAGTATCCGGCGCAGGAGCAGTTG
>CAZXNF010000263.1:0-4480 GCA_964641785.1 uncultured Streptomycetaceae bacterium
TCGGGTAGGAAACCCTCTGCGGATTCGCGGTCGCGCCGAAGCGCCAGCTCGACGCGCAATCAAGCGGATGTTTGAGCAGATAGCGGAAGAAGTGCTGGCCTCGTCCGGCCAGTCTGTGCTTCAGATCGAGCAAACGGGTGTGCTCATTTACCTATGCCGTCTCCTCCCCCAGATACGCCTCCCGCACGCGCGGATCGGCGAGCAGATCCTTCACCCGCCCGCCAAGGTGATCGTGCCCGATTCCATCACGTATCCCCGGCCCGCCGCCTCCAGCGCGAGCTTGGCGTTCTGCTCGACCAGCAGGATCGTGACGCCCTCTGACGCGATCTGCCGGACGAATCGGGTGGACCGGGAATTCGAAGGCGATACCGCCGGCCTCGCGTATGCCCTCGTGCACCCGCTTTGCAAGTTCTAGGTGATGCCGATTGCACGGGGAAAGATCCGAGCCCGACTGGGCGATGCCGATGATCGGCTTGCCCGACTGCAATTCCTCGCGCGCTTCAAGCGCTAGTTCATTTACCGCTCGAGCTACAGCGCGGTCATGTTGGGGTTGTGCGGGTCGGCGAAACCAGCTGCGCGAGCGAAGTTTTTCAGGGTTCTTTCTGCGCTCGCCTGCCATGGTTGTCTGCTCCTCGATGGGCGATAGGTTCAGCAACCATGGTGCGAAGCGTAGTTTGCACCGACACGTATTGCACCATCTGAGCCGGCTTCATTCGCTCCGCGTACAGTTTCTCGCACGCGCTTGACAAAGCCCTGCCCGATGCCCAATCTGCGCGCAGAGGGAGACAACCATGCTCAAAACTAAACGCACCACAGGTGCAAACCCGTTGCGTCGTTCCCTGCTGCTGGGCGGTGCCGCAACGCTGCTGTTGCCGCACGGCGTGTTCGGACAGGCAAGGCAGACGCTACGCATCGGCGTGCCGACCAAGACGTATTTCCCGACCGTCATCGCGGAGACTGCGATCCGGCAGAAGCTGTTCGACAAGGAAGGCATCAACGTAGAACTGACCATTTACCGCAGCGGGGCCGAGGGCTTCGAAGCGCTCGCCGCCGGCGCGAGCGACCTGGTCTACAACTCCTCCTCCAGCGTCGCGGCGGGCCTGACCAAGGGGGTCAAGGCCAAGTGCGTTGCCAATGGCGCGCTCGGTTACTACGGCTGGCACATGGTCGTGAAGCCGGACTCGCCGATCAAAAAACTGTCTGACCTGGCCGGCAAGAAGGTCGGCATCACCTCGGCCGGGTCCGGGACCGACATGCTGGCGCGCTGGGCGATGGCCGAAGCGAAGGTCGAATTCACGCGCGTGCCGCTGGGCGGCGGCGGGCTGGTGCCGAACCTGCTGACCGGAAACATCGACGCGACAGTGCTCTATTCCCCGTTGACCTACAAAGTGATGCAGGACAAGCAGGCGCGCTCGATCGCCGACTTCGGCGCGCTGGTGCCCTCGCACTCGACGGGCAGCTGGATCGCCAGCGACAAGCTCGTTGTCGAGCGGCCGCAGGCCCTGCAGAAAGCACTCAACGCGCTGTACGGCGGGGTTGCATTCCTGCAGTCGCCGCGCCACCGCGCCGCCGTGATCAAGCTGGTCGCCGACATCAACGAGATTTCGGAACCTATCGCGGAAGCGGAACTGGACGGAAACATCGTCAAGCTCTCATCGACCGGCGAATTCAAGAAGGAGTGGATGGAGCGCTGCCTCGAGATGGCCAAGCTGATCGGCATGACCAGCCTCGCGCCGGTGGGCGACATCTACACCAGCGCGTTCAAGCCGGTTCCCACGGTCTCGTGAAGGGCAAGGACCGCAGTCCCAGGGCATGACGCATGCCCTCGGCGGCTTGAAGCCTTGAGCCGCATCCAGATCATTGTCGCCCGGCTGGCGCTGCTTGCGCTGGTGCTGGCCGTGTGGGAGCTCCTGCCGCGCTTGCAGATCGTCAATCCGCTGCTGCTGCCGCCGCTGAGCGACGTCATGTCCACGCTCGGAAACCTGTTATTGCGAGCGCAAGTGCAGGAGGCGATCGGCGTGACAGCCGCGGAAGTCATCGTGGCCTTCCTCATCGCGGTTCCGCTGGGCGCGGCGCTGGGAGTGCTGATTTCGGAGAACGAATACGTCGGCGAGGTGTTCAAGCCCCTGCTGTTCTACGTGTTCAGCATCCCCAAGTCGATTTTCCTGCCGATGTTCATCCTCGTGATCGGCATCAATTTCTGGCAGAAAGTCGCCTACGCCGCGTTCACGACCACGTTCGTCGTGCTGATCAGCGCGGCGTCCGCGGTGGAGTCGGTGAAGCAGGAGTACATCCTGGTCGCGCGCTCCTATGGCGCGACGCGCACCCAGATCCTCACGCGCGTCTACGTGCCGAGCATGATGCCGCTGCTGCTTGAGGCTCTGCGCATTTCGATGATCTTCAATTTCACCGGCGTGATGATCGCCGAGATGTACGCCTCCCGCACGGGCATCGGGCACTTGATTTCCGGCTGGGGGGAAAACTTTCAGATGCGCGAACTTTTTGCGGGCGTGATCATCCTGTCCGCGGTTGCGATCCTGTTCAACGAGACGGTGCGATTTTTCGAGGATAGATGCAGCACATGGCGAACCTGAACATCCCCGTGGCGGAGCGGGAACCTGCCGGCGCCGCGCATGCAAAGGCGGCAATCGAGATCAGCGACCTGAGCCACGTATACGCCGGTGCACAGGGCGGCGTGCCTGCGCTCGAGGATATCTCGATGCGCGTGGGCAGCGGGCGATTCGTGGTCATCGTCGGCCCCAGCGGCTGCGGCAAGACTTCGCTGCTGATGATGATGGCGGGACTGCGCGCACAGAGCCAAGGCGAGATCTTCTGCCACGGCGCGCCGATACGCGCGCCGGACCCGCGGCGGGTCGGCGTGATCTTCCAGGAAGCGAGCCTGTTTCCCTGGCTCAGCGCCCTGGATAATATCGAGTTTCCACTGAGCCTTCGCGGCGACCCGAAGGACGAGCGCAGGCGGCGCGCCGAGAAAATGCTCGAACTGGTCGGGCTGGGCGGCTTCGGCGAGCGCTATCCGCACGAACTCTCGGGCGGCATGAAGCAGCGCGTGTCGATCGCGCGCGGGCTGGTCCAGGACCCGCCCGTGCTGCTGATGGACGAACCGTTCGCCGCGCTCGACGAGCAGACACGCATGACCATGGGCCATGAGTTGCTGCGCATCTGGTCGCTGACCTCGAAGACCGTGGTGTTCATCACCCACAGCCTCACGGAAGCCGTTTATCTCGCCGACGAAGTGCTCGTGATGTCGGCGCGCCCCGGCAGGATCATTGACCGGATTGCGATCCCGCTGCCGCGCCCGCGCAACTATGAAATGATGGCGACCGACGTGTTTGGCCAGTTGCGCGAGCGTATCTGGCAGCAGATCCGGAGCGACGCGTGACATTGCCCAAGCCCGTCAACGTGCGTCGCGGCATGCTGGTCGCACTGCTTGCGCTCTGGGAGCTTGTCCCAGGGACCGGGCTCATACCCGAGCTGTTCCTGCCTTCGCTCTCTAGCACCCTCACGGTGCTCGTCAAGGACTGGAACATCTATCTCGCCGCGATGTGGGTCACGCTCTACGAGGTGGCACTTGCCATGGTCATCGCCTGCGGCGGCGGGATCGCGGCCGGCGCCCTGGTCGGTGGCGTCGCGCACCTCCGCAACCTGCTGCTGCCCGTGTTTTCCAGCCTCTACGCGGTGCCGATCGTGATCCTGTACCCGATCTTCACGGCCTGGTTCGGGATCGGGCCGGAGTCGAAGATCGCGTTTGCGGGCATCTATGCCTTTTTCCCGGTGATGCTCTCCACCGTGGCCGGGATCCGCACGATCGAACCGCAGTTCATCCTGGCCGCGCGCAGCATGGGCGCGACCCTGTCCCAGCTCATCACGAGGGTCATCATTCCGGCCTCGCTGCCCACGGTGTTCGCGGGCCTGCGCCTGGGCGGCGCGTTGGCGATCATCGGCGTGGTGGTCTCGGAAATGCTGACCGCGGCGGCGGGCATCGGTTACCTGGTCACGCTCAACCGCACGATTCTCGACAGCCCGCGCGTGTTCGCCGCCCTGCTCATGATCCTGACGCTGTCGATAGCGTACTACGTGCTGTCGCGCGCGCTTGAGCGCCGCATGGTCGTCTGGCAGTCGGTCGGACGGGCGCCCAAAGCAGATCGCTCCACCAGCAGCGTCGGCGTGCCCGTGACGGCCGCAGCCTAGATCAACCCGGACCAACAGGATCCCCCATGCCACTGCCCACCCATCTCCTGCCGACCACCGTGGTCGGCAGCTATCCGCAGCCCGACTGGCTCGTGAACCGCGACATGCTTTCCAAAGTTGTGCCGCGCACGCGAATGAAGGAGATCTGGCGGATCCCGGAACAGCATCTGGAACAGGCGCAGGACGACGCGACCGTGCTGGCGATCCGCGACATGGAGCGCGCCGGGATCGACGTGATCACCGACGGCGAGATGCGGCGCGAAAGCTACTC
>CAZXNF010000263.1:4490-5570 GCA_964641785.1 uncultured Streptomycetaceae bacterium
TCTCGTCGACGACAAGATCCACGCGCGTTCGACGGGACCATACTCGCTCTCCAACCGCTTCGCCACGGCACTGCAGGGCCTGGACCACGAGCGCCCGGGGGAAGTGCGCACGCGCGCGGGAACGATGACCCCGGTGCCGCGCGTCATCGGAAAAATCTGCCGCTGCGGCGCGGTGGAACTGCGCGACATGCAGTTCCTGCGCGCCAACACCCGTCTGCCGGCCAAGATCACCCTGCCCGGACCGTTCACCATGGGCCAGCAGGCGAAAAACGAGTTCTACAGGGACGACGAAGAAATGGCGATGGACTTCGCCGCGGCAGTCAACGAGGAGGCCCTCGACCTGCAGAATGCCGGCGCAGACATCATCCAGCTGGACGAACCCTGGCTGCGCAACGACCCTGAGGCGGCGAAGCGCTACGCGGTGAAGGCGATCAACCGCGCGCTGCAGGGGATCAGCGTGCCGACCGTGGTGCACCTGTGCTTCGGTTATGGAGCGGTGGTGCCCGGTGCGAGCAAGCCCACGGGTTATTCCTTCCTGCCAGGACTGGCCGAAAGTATCGCGCAACAGATCTCCATCGAAGCTGCGCAACCGAAGCTGGACCTCGGCGTGCTGAAGGATCTCGCGGGTAAGAAGATCCTGCTGGGCGTGCTCGACCTCGCCGACAACACCGTCGAGACCGCCGAGCAGGTCGCCGCGCGGATTCGTGCCGGCCTGAAATATGTCGCGCCCGAAAACCTGATCCCGGCGCCGGACTGCGGGATGAAATACCTGCCGCGCGACGTGGCATTCGGAAAACTGCAGGCGCTGGCTGCTGGTGCCGCGATCGTGCGGCGCGAAATTAGCTGACGCGCGCCCGGCTCAGGCGAAACGGCTCGCGTGCGAGACGCGGTTGCCGCCCTGCCGCTGCGCCTCGGACAGGGTGCGCCCGGCCTCCGCGATCAGGGCCGCGCCATCCAGCACATTTCTCGGTCGTGCTGGCGCCCAGGCTGATGGTCGATCTCCAGCACCCCTCGCGAAGGACTCATTGGCGGAGAGCGAGGGATTCGAACCCTCGATACGGGTTGACCCCGTATAACGCC
>CAZXNF010000264.1:0-5563 GCA_964641785.1 uncultured Streptomycetaceae bacterium
CCTCGTGCACGAGGAAGTCGCCGCGCAGATTACCGTCCAGCCCGCCGGCCCGCAGCGCTTCAAGGCAACCTTCCGGCTGGCCGACGGGCGCGCACTGGCGTTCGAGTTGGCCGGCGATGAAATCTACGTCGACGCACACATCCTGAAGTGGAAGCCCATCGCGAACGTGCTGGGGCTGCATACCGCCTACGAACTCGACCGCGTCGCCGGCCGCTACCACCGGATCGAGCAGGAACGCGCGGCGACCCGCACGATCCATCCGCTCGGCGCCGACCGCCCGGTCGATCTGTTCAGCCTGCGGCGGCGCAACTTGTTCCTGTCGCCACTGCTGGATGCCGAATATGGCTCGGCGACGTTTGTGCCGGTGACGCGACCGGCCCGCTTCGAATTGCGCGTTTCGGGCACGGGCCTGCTGGTGCGGGAAATGCCTGCCAGCCCCGACGCGCGCTGAATCCGCCTCGCGTCAGCGCGACGACAGCAAACGCAGCAGTGGTGCCGCCTGCGAGTCGTCCGGCGTAAAAAATTTCGTGTCGTTCCAGTGGTACGGCAGGCTCGCCCCCGCCGGCACGCCGAAGGCCGTGGTCGCCACGCTCAACCGCGAGATCAACAAGGCGCTCGCCGCGCCCGACCTCAAGGAACGTTTCGTCGCGCAGACCTTCGATCCCACGCCCGGCACGCCCGAGGAGTTCCTCAAGTTCCTGCAGACCGAGGACGTGCGCTGGCGGGACGTGCAGAAGCAGGTGAACGTGCGGCTCGACTGACCCGCTGCACCGCCATGAAAAAGTGCCGCGCGAGCGGCCCTTCTTTTCGCCACCACCCGGTACAGCACCCGTGCTTTACCGCCCGCGCAGACGGCCGTTATAGTGGTCGGAATAATGCCTGCCGGCAGGAATGGACAAAAGGATTACCGCCATGAACACCGCCGTCAAGAAAACCATTTCCCTGCCGCCCGCGCTGGCCCGCGAAGCCGAAGAGACGGCCCGGGCCGAGGGCAAAACCCTGAGTGCCGTTATCCAGGATGCTCTCCGCAGCACACGCGCAGTGCGGCTCCAGAACGAACTGCGCGGCATACAGGGGAACTGGTCCTAAAAAGCGAAGGCCAAAGGCGTCTTGAGCTGGCGTGATCTCGAACGCCTGCTCGGCTCGTGAGAGCAGTATTCGACTCGAACATCTTCGTCTCCGCGCTCGCGTTCCCGGGAGGGCAGGCCGAAAAAGCCCTCCTGTCCGTGGTCGAAGGCCAGGTCGATCTTGTTGTTTCCAGGCCGATCATCCGCGAGGACCTGGGTGTCCTTGCGCGCAAGTTCGACCGCGCGTGGCGGCGAGCGTCCCCACGACCATGCGGATCATCATTTCCACTCCTGTTACTTGACTGGTGATCCTGGCGGTACCGACGGCGCCGACGCCGGAGCACCGGCCATTTCAACCTTGGCCTTGGCCTTGAGCGCATCCACTTGCTTCATCGCGTTCTGTTGCTGCAACTGCTGGGTGAGTTGTGGCTTGACCTCCGCCAGCGGCGGGGCCTGGGTCGGCCTCGAATCCTCCAGCGCGATGACGTGGTAGCCAAACTGGGACTTGACCGGCTCCAGCGTGAACTTGCCTTTATCCAGCTTGCTCAGAGCCACAGCGAATTCCGGCACCATTCTCCGCGGGTCGAACCAGCCCAGATCGCCGCCTTGGTCCTTGGAGCCGGGGTCTTTCGATTTTTCCGCCGCCAGTCTGGCGAACACGCTTGGATCCTTTTTGAGCCTGGCAATGATGTCGCGGGCTTCGGCTGCCTTGTCCACCAGGATATGACGCGCCTTGTATTCGGTGCCGGTGACCGTTGCCTTGAGGCGGTCGTATTCGGTTTGCAGCGCCTCGTCGGAAACCGGCGTGTTCTTGACCATATCCTGCACGTAGGCGTTGGCCAGTACGGACTGCCTGACCGCGTCCACCTGCTCTACGATCTCCGGCGTCTTGTCCAGCCCCTTCTTGACGGCTTCCTCGGCGAGGACCATTTGCAGCGCCAACTGGTCGATGACGGCCCTGCGGGTTTCCGGCGTATCCGGGCGGCCGGCAGCCGCGGCCTGCTTCATGATCTGGTCAACGGTGCTCTGGCTGATCGCCTTGCCGTTCACCGTGGCCGCAATCGGCCCCTTGGTCGGCGTGTCCGTTGCCGGGTTGCACGCGCTCAGCATCAGCACCGTAGCGGCGCTGGCAATAAAAACCCCTGGCTTCATCGGTTTCATTTCCCTGGTTGTTGTTGAATCATCCGGAACTTCAATCGAACGCGAAGTGCTTCTTCCGGTCGTTGTTCATGCGAATCACCGTCCAGCCCTGCTGCCGCGCGCGTTCGTGGAGCGCCTGCCGGCAGGCCCGTTGCCCGTCCGCAGGCGTATTCTCGCCTGACATCGCCGTGCAACACCAGCATCGCCATCTCCGGGCCTCTTTACCTTCGGCTGGTCGGGCAGCGTGCTGGTGGATTTTGTCGCGCGCTGCCAGAGCATCAAGGATGCCGCAGCCGCGCCCTGAGCCGCGATTGCGTTCGTTCCGCAACGATCTCACTCGATAGACGCGCGAATGAAGGGTAGAAAAGTAACGGGAATTCAGTTGTTGAGCGTGATGGGCGTCAGCACAACCAGCCCCGCGGACGAAGCCGCCACGGCGGGCGTGCCGACGCCCGAGAAGGCGAGGACGACGGGCGTCTCCCCGTCCTTGACGTACTGCGGACGATTGAAGACTCGGTAATCCACGGCCGGATCGGCCTTCGCCAGCGGCGGATTGACCGGACGGTTGGCGCAGCCGGCCAAGGCGAACACCGCCACGAGAAACGGGAGTGCAAAGCAGCGGCGGGCACAGCAGGACGGGCGCCTACTCCCGCAGCGCCGTGGCGCAGGGATTCGGGTCGTTGCGCGAGCGGTTCCACAGCGACTCGAGCAGCAGCGAGCCGCCCATGGTGGCGTACGCCGCCCCCAATGACAGCGCACCGCGCGCCGCGCCGGATATGTCCGCGCCGATCTGCGGGTTGGCCAGTGTCCCCCGCACCCTAGCGAGCTCCGTGAGGCTGCCGGTGGCGATCCTGAACCCGCGCGCCACGACCGGCGTGGCGCCGAGGTCGATCGCCTCCGTGCGCAGGTTGATGGTGCCGCTGACGACCACGTTGAATTTCGCGGTCTCGATCGCCAGGTTGCGGTCCAGCGTGATGAGTCCGTCCCGCACCGGCGTGCGCAGCCCCAGGCAGGTGAGACTGGTGTCCGGATCGGTCGCGCGAAACGGATTCACGACGTTGAAGAGGCCCCTGAACAGCCCCGTGCCGAGGTCGGCGCTTGCCTGATGCAACTGCGCGGGCCCCACGCTCGCGCGCACGGTGCCGTTCACCCCGCCGAGCAGGGCGCGCAAGTTGTTGCCGCGCCCGGTCAGGTTCAGGGTGAAGTTCGTCTGGCCGCCCGTCACCACCCCGCTCCACCCCACGCGCGCGAGGAACTCGCCGAGGTCGATGCCGGTGCCGTCGATGCTCAGCGCCCACGCCGCATTCTTCTGCTGCGAAGCGTCGATGGTCCCGGCAATGCTCACTACCTGGCCCGGCAGCACCGTGACCTGCACGGGGTCGGCCCGCAGACGGCCGTCCACGATCACCGCGCGCACCAGAATCGGGCCCAGCGGCTGCGCCTCGCCGAACTTGAGCTGCTGGATCTGCAGATCGAGATCCGCGTCGATCGCGCGCAGCAGGTCGAGCGGCAGCGGTATGTCGGGAATCAGGCGCGCGGCGGACGGCGCCGGCTTCGCCGTCGCCGGCGCGGCGGGCTCCGGCAGGAACGCCGTCAGGTTGAGCAGCGGCGACGCCAGCTTCGCGGTGACCTTGACGCGCTTTTGCGCGCGCGACACGGCGACATCGCCGGTGATGCTGCTCTTGCCGTAGCCGAGGTTGAGGCCGGCCACCGCATAACCGTCGCGCAGGTCGGTCACCCGGCCGCTGGCGGTGAAGGCCGGCAGGTCCGGCAGGTCCAGGCCGGTGAAGGCCTCGATGCCGCTGCCCCATTTGACCGTGGTGTTCACCGCGACGTCGATGCCGGACTGGCGCAGCACATCGGCCACCTTGCCGTCGACGGTCGCCGTCGCGCCGTCCACACCCACGGTGAACTGCCGCAGGGTCGCGGCGCCGGCCACGATCTCCACGCGGCCATTGACGGGGGTCAGCGCGCGCTTGTCCGCGAGCACCACGCGGTCGAAGCGCAGGTCCGCGACAATATCAACGCCGATTTCCGGCAGGGTCTTGGACGACTGCGCGGAAACCGGCAGTTCGCCGAGGTCGACCAGAGGTCCGCTCAGATTGGCCGTGATGCGCGTGCGCGGATCGCCGGGGGCGATCGTCAGCTTGCCCTGCACGGACGTGCGCGGCAGGGCGAAGCGCAAGCCTTCCAACACGTAGCCGCCCTCCGGCGCCAGCATCCGCGCCGAGGCGCGCACCCGCGGCAGGCGCGGCAGGTCGGCGCCGAAGATGCGCCCGAACGCCGTGGTGTCCGACAGGTTGGCCGTCAGGTTGAGGGCGGCCCCTTTCCAGTTCAGCGTGTCCTTGATCTCGCCCGTCGCCAGCAGACGCTGGCCGGTGCGGCCGGCGCTGGCATCGATCGCCGTCAGTTGCAGCGTCTGCACCGAGCCCTGCGCGCGGGCCGTGCCCTTGTACGGTCCGACTGCAGGGATCGTCGCGCCGAAGAACTTCACCAGATCGGCCAGTTCAGTGCCCTGCAGCGAAAAGTTCACGTCCAGCCCGCCGAGCGTCGCCGGCTCTGTTGCCGTGCCGTCGAACTGCCAGCGCGCGCCGCCGAAGGTGGCCTGCAAGGCGCGGGCGGTCAGCCGGCCATTGTTGAGCGACAGGCGCCCCGCCGCCGCTTGCACGGCGCGGCCGTCCGCGAGCACCAGGCGCCCGATCTGCAGGTCGAGATCGACATCCGCGAGCCGCCAGTGGTCGCCCGGGCGCGCCGGCGTACCAGCCGTCTGCGTCGTGGCCGTGGTGAGCCGCCCCAGATCGAGCGCCGGCGTGGACACCCGCGCCGTAACGCGCGGCCGCACGCCGCCGGTCGCCACCGCCAGCGTGGCGTTGACGGTGCTGCCCGCAATCCGCAGTTCCAGGCCATCCGCTGCATAACCCTGCGGGGCATCGCGCAGGCGCGTCCGCAACTGGAACGGCGGCAGCCGCGGACCACTGGCGCCATCCGCCAGGCGCCATGCATTGGGTGCGTTCGCCGTGACCTGCAGGTCGATGCCACCCGCGGTCAGCGCATTCGCCACCGCACCCTTGGCGGTCAACTCCACGCGCTCCGCGGACCCAATGGCGAGATCGATGTTCGACAGTCCGGGTGCTGCCGCGGTCCCGCTCACGCGCGCGGCGATCTTGTAGCGCCCGAGCGCAGGCAGCGGACGCCCGATGAGCTCACCCAGATCATGCAACTGCGCGCCCTGCACTTTCACGACGAGGCCGGAGGTCGTCCACGCGAAGCGGCCGCTGCCTGGCGCGGTGTCTTCGATGCTGCCGCTCGCGGTGAAGCCGATGGACTCCGGCGCGCCGGCCTCGACCTTGATCGCC
>CAZXNF010000265.1:0-5560 GCA_964641785.1 uncultured Streptomycetaceae bacterium
TTTCCAGTCTGCCCCTTTCCGTGCCCGTTCATCCTCACGCTGCCGATCCCGCCGTCGCCCTCAAGGTCCCGGTGCAGCCGGCCGCCGCCCGCAGCGAGTGGCGCACCGTTGGCCTGCTGCTGCCCTATTTGTGGGAGTTCCGCGGCCGGGTAGCGATCGCCCTGGCCTTCCTCATCACGGCCAAGGTCGCCAACGTCGGCGTGCCGCTGGTGCTCAAGCAGATCGTCGATGCGCTGAACCCGACCCAGGCGGTGCTGCTGCTACCGCTCGGGCTGCTGCTCGCGTACGGGGCGCTGCGCCTGTCCAACACCCTGTTCGCGGAACTGCGCGACATCGTGTTCGTGCGCGTCACCCAGCGCGCGATCCGCCGCGTGGCGCTGGAGGTGTTCCGGCACCTGCACAGCCTGTCGCTGCGCTTCCATCTCGGCCGGCAGACCGGCGGGGTCACGCGCGACATCGAGCGCGGCACGCGCGGCATCGGCACCATGCTCTCGTACATGCTGTTCTCCATCATCCCGGTGATCCTGGAGTTCGGCCTCGTCGCCGCCGTGCTGCTCGTCAAGTTCGACTGGCGCTTCGCCGCGATCACCTTCGGCGCCGTCGCCGTCTACATCGGCTTCACCTTCAGCGTCACCGAGTGGCGCATGGAGATCCGCCGCCAGGCCAACGAGCTCGACTCGCGCGCCAACACCCGCGCCATCGACAGCCTGCTCAACTACGAGACGGTCAAGTACTTCAACAACGAGGAGTTCGAGGCCCGGCGCTACGACGAAAACCTGCGCAAGTACGAAGGCGCGGCGGTGAAGAACGAGATGTCGCTCGGCGCGCTCAACATCGGCCAGAGCTGCGTCATCGCCATTGCGGTGACCTGGCTGATGGTGCTGGCCGCCGAGGGCGTGGTGGCGAAGACGCTGACGCTGGGCGACCTGGTGCTGATCAACGGGCTGTTGCTCCAGCTCTACATTCCGCTCAACTTCCTCGGCATGGTCTACCGGGAGATCAAGCAGGCGCTGACCGACACGGACCGCATGTTCCACCTGCTGAACGAAAACCGCGAAGTGGCGGACCGGCCCGACGCGCGGCCACTGCCGCCGGGGCCGGTGGCGGTGCGCTTTGAGCGCGTGGACTTCAACTATGACCCGGCGCGGCAGATCCTGCACGCGGTGGACTTCGAGGTTCCGGCCGGCCACAAGGTGGCGGTGGTGGGCAAGAGCGGCTCCGGCAAGTCCACGCTGGCGCGCCTGCTCTACCGCTTCTACGACGTCTCCGCGGGGCATCTCAGCGTCAACGGCACGGACGTGCGCGACCTCACGCAGACCAGCCTGCGCGCGGCGATCGGCATCGTGCCGCAGGATACGGTGCTGTTCAACGACACCATTTACTACAACATCCAGTACGGCCGGCCCACCGCCACCCGCGAGGAGGTGATTGCGGCGGCCCAGGCGGCGCACATCCACGATTTCATCGTCAGTCTGCCGGACGGCTACGAGGCGCAGGTGGGTGAGCGCGGGCTGAAGCTGTCGGGCGGCGAGAAGCAGCGCGTCGCGATCGCGCGCGCGATCCTGAAGAATCCGCGCATCCTGATTTTCGATGAGGCGACCTCCGCGCTCGACTCGGCGACCGAGCAGGCGATCCAGGCCGAGCTCACGCGCATCGCGCAGGGGCACACCACACTGGTCATCGCGCACCGGCTATCCACGATCGTCGATGCCGACGAGATCATCGTGTTGTCGGAAGGCCGCATCGTGGAGCGCGGCACGCACCGCGCGCTGCTGGAGCAGGCCGGCGTCTACGCCGAGATGTGGGCCCTGCAGCAGGAAAATCCGGACGCGAAGGACGGCGCGTCGGTGCCGGCGGCGCCCTAACGCCTCGCGCGCGCTAGCTTCGCTTGCCGCGCGCCTGCTCGTAGAGTGGCATCACGGCGGGCAACAGGGCATCGATTTCCTGGATGCGGCTCTGACCCGCGGGGTGCGAGGACAGGAATTCGGGCGGCGCGCCTTTTTCCGCGGCCAGCATCTTGCGCCACAGCGTGATGCCCGCCCGCGGATCGTAGCCCGCGCGCGCGGTCAACTCGAGGCCGATACGGTCGGCCTCCGATTCGTGCGAGCGGCTGAATTTGGTGGCGACGAGTGCCTGGTAACCCATGGAGGCGACATCGCCGGCGCCCTGGATGCCGAGCAACGCGGCGCCGACGCCGATGGCGGCCTGCGCGGCGATGGCCTGCGAGACCTGTTCCCGGGAGTGTTCGCGCAGTGCGTGCGCGATCTCGTGGCCGATCACGATGGCGAGCTCGTCATCGGTCAGCTTCAACTGCGTGATCAGTCCCGAGAACACCGCGATTTTGCCGCCGGGCATGCAGAAGGCGTTCAACTGGTTGCTCTGGATCACGTTGACCTCCCAGCGCCAGTTCGCCGCGTCGGGACGGAACACCTTGCTCTGCGCGATCAGTCGGTTCGAGATGGTGCGCACGCGCGCCGTCATCGCGGGGTCGGTGTTGAGCACGTGCTTGCTGGCGGCCTGCTGGGTGAGTTGGGCGTATTGCTTGGCCGCCATCTGGTCGAGCTCGCCGGAGGAGATCAGCAGTAGTTGCGAGCGGTCGGCGCCGACCACGCCGCTCTGCGTCGTGGTGGCGCAGCCGGCCATGAGGGCGCAGGCCGCTAGCACGCAGGCGGCGACGCGCAGGGGCGCAGGGCTCACGACGGGGGTCATCAGGGCGATTCCTTGTACTGTCGGCCGGTGGCCGGGCTTCGATCAGCTTCCAGCTTAGACCGCGCATCGGGGGACGGCTGTAGGCGGTGTCCCACGCCGGCCTCGCTCACTTCGCACGGCAGTCGCGCCACTTGAGCCGGCCGCGCTCCTCGAGGAAGGCATCGCTGCCCTTGGTCGACAGCGAGACCGTGCCGTCGCCGTAACGAACGCCGGAGGCGGCGGGCACGCGTTTCAGCAGGCGGTCGTCCTCGCCCGGTACCGACAGGCGGGCGCTGGATTCGCCGGTGTAGGTGGCGGTGAAGGCGACACCGCCCGCGCACTGGTAGTTGACCGTGCGCACGCCGGGGGCGTCGCTGCCCCAAAACGAGCAGCCGCCGAGCATGGCGGACGCAGCGACCACTGCAATGCACTGAAAAAATATCCTGGTGTTGCGGCGCATCACGGATCGTTGCTGGGTCGGGGTCAACAGAAAAAAACGAGCCGCGAGTCTAGCACTCCGCCGGCGACGGTTCACGCTGCGCTGAGCGGAAACGTTACCTGGATGCGGGTGCCCGCATCGCCCGCGCCGGCGCCGAGGCTCACGCGCGCGCCGTGCGCCTCCGCGATCTCGCGCACGATGGCGAGGCCGAGTCCCGCCCCGTCCTCGCCGCTGCCCAGCACGCGGTGGAAGCGTTCGAAGACGCGCTCGCGCTCGGCCTCGGGGATGCCCGGGCCGTCGTCTTCGACGGACAGCCGCGCCGCGCCGTCTTCCGCCGCCACGCACACCGTCACGCGGCCGCCGCGCGGGGTGTAGCGCACCGCGTTGTCGAGCAGGTTCGCCAGCAGTTCGCCGAGCATGAGCGCATCGCCCTCGACCGGCACGCTGCCCGGCGCCGTGACTTCAAAACCAAGGTCGATCTCGCGCGCGACCGCCCGCGGCACCCAGGCGGCGGCGGTCTCGCGCGCGAGGGCCGCGAGGTCGACCCGCGCCACGCGCCGCGACTGCATGGCGTCGGGCTCGGCGCGGGCGAGCGACAGCAACTGGTTGACGAGGTGCGTCGTGCGCTCGGTGGCGCCGTCAAGCTGGGCCAGCGTGCGCCGTACGTGGTCCGGAGAGCTTCCCGTCTGCGCGGCCTGGTCCAGTTCGCGCAGCGCGAGCTCCGTCTGCGTGCGGATGCCGGCAAGCGGTGTGCGCAGTTGGTGGGCAGCGTCGGCGATGAAGCGGGCTTGCGCGGACAGCGCGACCGACAACCGGCTGAGCAGGTCATTCATGGCATGGATGAGCGGCCGCACTTCGCCGGGCGCCTGCGTTTCGGACAGCGGCGACAGGTCGCGGTGTGAGCGGTTGCGGATTTCCTCGGACAAGGCGTCGAGCGGCCGCAGGCCGCCTTTGACCCCGCGCCACACCACCAGCGCGGCGAGGCCGATCAGCAGCAGTTCGAGCGCGAGCGTGCCGACGAGAATTTCGCGCGACAGCAGGTTGCGCTTGTTGACGGTCTCGGCCACCTGCACCAGCACCGGCGTCTTGTCGGCCGCTCCCTGCGGCACCGTGTACAACGCCGCTACCCGCACCAGCGCGCCGCGGAAGTCGGCATCGTAGAGGATGGGTTTGCCGATGCTGACGCCGATCGCAGCGTCAGCGGGCGGCAGCGGCAGGCCTCGGTGACCGGCTACGAACTCCCCGCGCGGGCCGCTGACGGCGTAAAACACGCGGTCAAACTCGTCGTTCTCGATCATGTTGAGCGCTGCCCGCGGCAGGTCGACCTGTACCGCGCCCTCGTTGACGCGCACCTGGCCGCTGATGTCGAGGGTGGTGTCGAAGAGCGCGCGGTCGTAGGCGAGTTGCGCGAAGCTGTCCGCGAACCAGTAGACCGCAATCGCGGAGAACAGCCACACCATGGCGAGCGGGAGCAGCAGGAGCAGCAGCAACTGCCGCCGCAGCGTGCCCGGCGCGCGTGGCGAGGGGCTCATGCCGCCGCCTCCATCACGACCAGTGGTGCGCAGCGGTTTGTGGCGGCACTCGCCTGACTGCCGATCCCCGTCCAGGGCACGGGGCCCCTCGTCAGGGGGCTCATGCCGCCGCCTCCATCACGACCAGTGGTGCGCAGCGGTTTGTGTGTCGGCGGCTGGCGGCACTCGCCTGACTGCCGATCCCCGTCCAGGGCACGGGGCCCCTCGTCAGGGGGCTCATGCCGCCGCCTTATCCAGCAGATAGCCCAGCCCGCGGATGGTGCGGATCTGGATGCCGGCGGGCTCCAGCTTCTTGCGCAGGCGGTGCATGTAGACCTCGATCGCGTTCGCGCCCACGTCGGCGTCGAAGTTGTAGAGCTGTTCGGCGAGCTGGTCCTTGCTCACCACGCGCCCGCTGCGCAGCATCAGAACCTCCAGCACGCCGAGTTCGCGCGCGGACAGGTCGAGCGGGGCGCCGTCGAGGCTCGCGCGCCGCCCCGCGATGTCCAGCGTCAGCGGGCCGTGGGTCAGCAGCGAACCGCCGCCGGACTGCCCGCGCCGGATCAGCGCCCGCACGCGCGCTTCCAGCTCCGGCAGTTCGAAGGGCTTGGTGAGGTAGTCGTCGGCGCCGAGGTCGAGCCCCTTCACGCGGTCGTCGAGGGTGTCGCGCGCCGTCAGCACCAGCACCGGCGTGGCGCTGGCGCGCCGGCGCAGGCGCTTCAATACCTCGAAGCCGTCGAGCTTGGGCAGGCCGAGGTCGAGGATCACCAGGTCGAAGGTCTGCGTCGCGAGCACCGCATCCGCCGACCCGCCGTCGGCCACCAGGTCCACCGCGTAATCGGCGCGGGTCAGCGAGCGGGTCAGGCCATCTGCCAGCAGCGGATCGTCCTCGACGATCAGGATGCGCATGGGGGTCTTACCG
>CAZXNF010000266.1:0-5538 GCA_964641785.1 uncultured Streptomycetaceae bacterium
GTGTTCCGCAAGCGCGTCACCGAAATGGGCCTGACCGTCATGGGCGGCACGCCGGAGGACGTCACCGTCTTCATCGGCACCGAAGCGAAGCGCTGGTCGGAAGTGGTGAAGACCGCCGGCATCAAGGTCGACTAGCCGCCGGCAGACCTCACGCCGCGGCGCGTTCCGCTTCGCGCAGGCGACCGGCCAGCGGTTCGAGGTCGCGCCCGAACAGGTAGGCGTCCATCGCGAGCGCGCCCCAGGTGGTGTCCGCATGGATGCGATTTGCCGCGGCGCCCGCGCCGGCCGCGCCCATGGCCACATATAGCGGGAGCAGATGTTCGTCGGTCGGATGGTTGCGCGCCGCCTCCGGCGCGCGGGCGCGGTAGTCCAGCACACCGGCCTCGTCTCCCGCCTCGATCCGCGCGCCCATCCAGTCCACGAACCCCCGCATCCAGGCCGGCGCCTGCGAATCGTGCCGCCGTGCGAATACTTCGCGCAGGTTGTGCGTGATGCTGCCGGAGCCGACGATCAGCACACCCTCGTCCGCCAGCGGTGCCAGCGCGCAGCCGACACGGAAGTGGTGTTCGGGACCGAGGTGACTCTGGATAGACAGCGGAACCACCGGCACGTCGCGTGCGGGATACGCATGCAGCAGCGGCACCCAGGCGCCGTGATCCAGTCCGCGCGCGCCATCGATGGCCGCCTGAAACCCCGCCTCGCGCAGCAGGTCCTGCGCCCGCGCCGCGACGTCCGGCGCGCCCGCCGCCTCGTAGCGCAAGCGATAGAGCGCTTCGGGAAACCCGCCGAAGTCGTGGATCGTTTCCGGCCGCGGCGCGGCGCCCACCATCGGTTGCGCCGTTTCCCAGTGCGCGGTGGCGATCAGGATCGCGCGCGGCCGCGTCAGCGCCTGCCCGAGCGTCCGCAGGAAACGGGTGGTGCCGTTATCCTCCACCGCGAGCGTGGGCGCGCCATGGGAAACAAAGAGGGTGGGCAGGGTCATGGCGCGTTCCTTCCGATCCTGTCTCTATGGGGGCGGAACGCGGGCGAACAATCCCCGCCGTTGCTGTTTTGGTCGCCGGTCACGCGACCGGCCTTGTCTGCTAATCTTGCGCCCTTATTTGAACCATTCTGGAGCTGCGAGACTGCCATGGCCGAACGACCCGAAGACCGCATGATGGACATGAAGATGGACGCCGCCGGCGTCTACAAGGAAGAGATCTACACCGACCGCAAGGTCGGCACCATCCGCGTGCTGGTGCCCGTGAAGAGTAACGGCACCCCCGACACCGCCCGCAAGACGCTGTACATGGGCGAGGCGCAGATTCTCACGCAGGTGGGCGCCCTGCCGGTCAACTTCGAGATCGAGGCGACGTCGCTGGACGACGCCATCACGCAGTACGCGCCGGCCGCCAAGGAAGGCGTCGAGCGCACCGTGCGCGAATTGCAGGAAATGCGCCGTCAGCAGGCCTCTTCCATCGTGGTGCCGGGTGCCGGCGGCATGGGCGGCATGCCGGGGATGGGCGGGAGCGGCAAGATTCAGATGCCTTGAGCCCGCGGGCGCGGCGCTACTGCAGGCCGCGCCGCACCCAGCGCGCCGGTAGCAGCGAAGCGTCGCCCGCCCCCAGCCCTTCGCGCGAAGCCTCGTCGTAGCAGTCCAAAGCGCGTTCCGTAACGGGCAGTGCACGCCCGAGCGCCCGCGCCTCGGCAATCATGGTCCGCATGTCCTTGCGGATGGAATCGATGTCGAAAGTCACCGCGCCCGGATCCTTGCCGGCGAGCGTCGCGGCGAGCATGGGCCCGCGCGACTTCAGCACATTGGGTCCGCCCGAAGTGTCCGCGAAGATGTCCATGAGCCGCGCGGGCTCCAGCCCCAGCGGTTTGCACAACGACAGCGCCTCGCCGAGCGCCTGGTACCAAACCATTAGCGGCAGGTTGATCGCGAGCTTCATGCTCTCGCCGGCGCCGACGGACCCCACGTGTTCGACGCGGCGGCACAACTGATCGAGCACGGGCCGCGCACGCGCCACATCTTCCGCGGTGCCGCCGGCAAAGCCGAACAGCTTGCCCTCCTTCGCCGGCCCCACGGAACCGCCGACCGGGCAATCGATCAGGGACGCGCCTTTCGCCTGCACCCGTTCCGCGAGCGCGGTCTGCACTTCCGGCCGCACGGTGCTCATTTCGACGAACAGCTTGCCCGTCACCCGGCCCGACAGCAGGCCGTCCTTGCCCTCGTACGCGGTCTTGATCGCGGCGGCATCGGTGAGAATCGAAAGCACCAGATCGACCCCCGCCGCCAGCGCGGAGGGTGTCTCTGCGATGCTGGCCCCGGCGGCCGCGGCGGACTTCGTTTTCTCGACGGTGCGGTTCCACACGGTGACCGCATGACCGAAACCGAGCAGGCGCTGCGCGATGACGGTGCCCATCCTGCCCATGCCCACGACGCCGATCTTCATGCGAACGCTCCCTTAGGCCTGCTGCATACGAGCGCGCATCCTACCAAAGCCCCGGTACCGCCGAGGCCGCACGCTACAATCCGCAAAAGCGGTGCACCGCAGTCAGACACCAAGGGGGATCACTACATGCTGTTCACCTGCACGACACCCACCTGCACGCACACGGGCCACCGCCACCCGCCGCGCCATGCCCTGCGCCGCGCCACGACGGCCTCCGCGGATGCGGATGCCGCCGCGGCTTCCGCGCAGATCGTGCGCACGACCAATCGCCGCAGCCTGCGCGTGGACCTGCACTGCCACTACCTCAACCCCGCCGTGCAGGCCAAGATCACCCCGCTGAATCCCGCGCCGCACGAGCCGGCCGCGAAGTTCTCCAATGCCCTCACGCGCGAGGTGAACGTGAAGCAGATGCAGGACCGCGCGCCCAAACTCTCGTCCATCGAGGTGCGGCTGAAGGACATGGACAAGATGGGCATCGACATCCAGGCGGTGTCGCCCGCGCCCAACCAGTGCGTGTACTGGACGGAGCCCGGCATCGGCGCCGAACTCGCCCGCGAGACTAACGACCGCCTCGCGGAAATCGTGGCAGCCCATCCCGAGCGTTTCGTCGCGCTCGGCACGGTGCCGCTGCAGAACGCGGAACTGGCTGTCATCGAGCTCGAACGCTGCGTGAAGATGCTGGGCCTGCGCGGCGTGGAGATCCTGCCGAACGTCAACGGTCTCGACCTGACGGACCCTTCACTCGGCCTCGACCGCTTCTTCGCCAAGGTGCAGGAGCTGGGCGTGGTGATCTTCATGCATCCGCTCGGTTTCACCGGCGCCGAACGACTGGTCGACCACTACTTCAACAACGTCATCGGCAATCCGCTGGAAACCACCGTGGCGGTGAGCCACCTGATCTTCGACGGCGTCATGGAGCGCTTCCCGAAGCTGAAGATCGTGCTGCCGCACGCCGGCGGCTACCTCGCGCATTACTGGGCACGCATGGACCACGCCCACAAGGCACGGCCCGACTGCCACACGATCATCCGCAAGAAACCGTCGAGCTATCTGGAAAAGTTCTATTTCGACACCATCACCTTCGATCCGCAACTGCTGCGCCAGATGATTGACCGCTTCGGCGCGGACCATGTCGTGCTCGGCACCGACTATCCGTACGACATGGGCATGGACGATCCGATCGGCTTCATCGAGCGCACGCCCAAGCTGACGCGCGCCGACAAGAATGCGATCGAGGGCATCAACGCGGCGCGCCTGCTGAAAATCAAGCGCTAGACAATGTCCGTTCCCACGGGGCCCGCCGGCGCACCCGGCGGCGGCACATCCCTTTCCTTCCTGGTCTTCGCGCTGTTCGCCGGACACGGCTTTGCCGCAATGGCGCTGATGGTGCTGCCTTCCATCGCGCCCATGGCCGCCGCCGACTACGGGGTCGACCCGTCCCTGATCGGCTACCAGATCGCGATCGTCAGTTTTGGCCTGATCGTGTCGCTGCTGTTTTTCGGCAACTTCAACCGCCGCGCGGGCGGCTGCCGCACCAACCAGTTCGGGCACAGCCTCGTCGCCCTCGGCATGCTGCTGGTGCTGATCCCCTCCCCGCTGTCGCTCGTCGCCGGATCGCTCGCCATCGGCATGGGCTACGGGCTGCTCGCGCCGTCGGCGACCTACCTCCTCATGCGCTTCCTGCCGGTGGACCGGCGCGCGTTTCTGATCTCGCTGCAACAGACCGGCGTGCCGCTCGGCGGTCTGCTGGCGTCCATTACCGCCCCCGCGATCGCCGTCTCCGTGGGCTGGCGCTGGTCGTGCGTGCTGAGCGCGGTCCTGCTGGTTGCCGTCGTCATCCTGATGCAAACCCACCGCCGGCGCTGGGACGATGACCGCGACCGGCGCACGGACCACCTGACGGCCACGCCCTTCGCCAGCGTGCGGATGGTATGGCGCGACCGTCCGCTGCGGCGCCTGGCCCTGACGGCAGGCGCCTTCTGCTGGGCGCAGTTCTGCGTCGTTTCGTACACCGTGGTGGCCTGTGTAGAGGCCTTCGGCCTGAGCCTCATCGCCGCGGGCTTTGTGCTGACGGCCGCGCATCTCACCAGCGCCGCGGGCCGCGTGGCCGCCGGCTGGCTCGCCGACCGCCTGCGCAACGCGCGGCGCGTGCTGGCGGGGATCGCGTGGATCATGCTCGGCACCTCGCTGGTGTCGCTCGCGATGTCGGAAAGCTGGCCGCTGTGGGCCGTTTATGCGCTGTTCATCCTGCACGGCCTGCATTCTGGCGCATGGGCCGGTGTGATGCTCGCGGAAGTCGGCCGGCTCTCGCCGCCGGGCCAGGTCGGCGCGACCATCAACGGCGTGCTGGTGATCCTCAACCTGGGCAAGATGGCGGGGCCGGTTGTGCTGGCACTGATCTACGGCGCGACACGGAATTACGGCTTGGCATTCGCGTCGATGGCCATCCCGGCCGTGGTGGCGCTGTGGTGCTTGCGGACCAGGCAGCCGCGCTAGCCCCCTGGGACTATCCATCAGGCGGCGGCTTCACGCGCCTTTCGCTTCCGCCGGCATACCCGGCGGCGCATCCCATGGACGATGTCCAGCAGGCGTCGATCGTTGTCGCTCTCGCTTGACCAACGCCGCCGGACTCGAAATACTCCAACAGATGACTTTTCCCGATCGGTGACGAATGAACGGGTGCGCAGCATCGATCGCCAGGCCGGCTTCGGGCGGCTGGCGCCCGCCTCTGTGACCGCATTCGCGCCAGCGCGGCAACCGATGCCGCCGCCATCACGCCGTCGGACGTTGATGCACGCGGTGATCGCGCTCGTCCTTGCCGCCACCGTTGCGGCCTGCGATTCGCCACTCAAGCCCGATCTCGCGCGGATGTACCGCGTGGAGGCGGCTTCACCCGACGATACGCCGGTGATCCTGATCCCGGGCCTGTTCGGCTCCAAGCTTCGCAGCCGCACCACCGGCACCGAGCGGTGGCCCGGGCGCTGGGATCGGGTCCTGTTCGGCGATTACCGCGACCTCGAACTCGCCTTCGATCCGATCACACTGGAGGTGCTGCCCGACGACCTTGAAGCGTTCGACATCGCCGACAGCGTTCTCGGGCGGG
>CAZXNF010000267.1:0-5533 GCA_964641785.1 uncultured Streptomycetaceae bacterium
CCCATCACCCATCGCCGATTTCCCGTGATCAAAGCAGTCCTCTTCGACCTCGACGGCACGCTCGCCGACACCGCGCCCGGCCTGAGCTACGCGCTCAACCTGATGCGCCGTGCGCGTGGTCTTGCTGATGTGCCGCTGGAACAGACGCGCCCGCGCACCTCGATGGGCGCCCGCGGCATGCTGGCGGCAGGCTTCGGTATCGGTGCCGACCATGCGGACTATGAAGCCATGCGGCTCGAATTTCTCGCCAACTACGAAGCCAACCTGTGCCGCGAAAGCTGCCTCTTTCCAGGCATGTCCGAGCTACTCGACGGTATCGAGGCCCGCGGCCTGCGTTGGGGCGTAGTGACGAACAAGGCTGAACGCTACGCGCTACCGCTCATCGAACGGCTGGGACTGGCGACCCGTTCAGGTTGCGTGATCGGCGGCGACACCACCCCGCATGCAAAGCCTCACCCGGCGCCCCTGCTGGCCGGCGCCGAGCGCATCGCCATCCCGGCCCCCGCGTGCCTCTACGTAGGCGACGACGCGCGCGACATCGAAGCCGCCCGCGCCGCCGGCATGGGTGCCGTGGCCGCTGCCTACGGCTACCTGAACGGCCATGACCCACAGGCCTGGCGCGCCGATATCCTGATCCAAACACCGGTGGAACTGCTCGCGCATCTCTGAAAACGGCCCTTGAACCCGGGACTGCCGGCCACATATGGGATAATCGAGACGTGAGGGAACCTGTATCGGGGGCTGTTTATCTGAGTCCCCAGTCCTGATCTCTCATCCCTGATTTCCGGGGGCGACTTGGCTTCGACGTGGGTTACAAAGCAGTTCAGGGCATACCGAGGACCAGCTACCTCGTAAATACAACTGGATCGCTATAAATGCGAACGACGATAGCTACGCTCTAGCCGCTTAAACCCGGCTGGACTCTGCACCGGTTTTCTCATGGGCCGGCCGGCGCAAGCTGGAGCAGAGTCATATACATGGGATCGTGCCGTGCAGGGTCACTTTGCGCGGTGTTAAATCCAAGGTGACTCGCCGTGTGCCAGCCTGCCGGTTGGCGGGTACGCGGTTAAATCAAACAACCTGGCTAAGTATGTAGAACTGGCTGTAGAGGGCTTGCGGACGCGGGTTCGATCAAGTGGTCGCCTCTGCCCGTGAGGGCAGAGTGAAAACGGAGCTCACATCGGCGAAACCTTCGCCGCCCTGCCAGGGGCGGCATGGCAACACCGAGGGGTAGGAAGAGGGCCAACCTCAGGCCTGCCCTGTAGAGACTCATAGACTTGCCGACCGGCAGAGCAACGCCGGCGGGCAGGCACTAGGATTCGCGCAAGGCAGCAGTTAATGCGCGAATAACACGCTCCGCATCCCGGGCAACCGGGATGAAGGCATAGTCCAGCCCGTTCCGAAAGGAATGGACCAGCTGTCCCGCCGCCTCCACCATGCTGGCTGAACCCCTGGCTGCGCAAGCAGCCAGGGGTTTATTATTTCTGCAAGCTGCCGGAGGTTGCCGATGGCCAGCTGTCGCAAGGCCGCCAAACTGTTCCCGACTGACGCCGCCTATCTCGCCGGCCTCATCGACGGCGAAAGCACCATCGCCCTCACCCGCCGCCACCGCACCGACCAACGGCAGCTCGTTGTCAGCATCAGCAACACGGAACGCCCGCTGCTTGAATGGGTACTGTCGGTGGCCGGGGTTGGAAAAATCACCGGCAAGAAAACCTATCAGGCCCATCACGCGCCCGGATTGACCTACGCCGTGAGCAACCGGCAAGCCCTCGCCGTGCTGGCGCAAGTAGCGCCCTACCTGCAAACGTATAAAGCCGGACGAGCACAGTTGATCCTGAGGGACTACCTGCGGCTGACGCCACGAAACGGGCGTTACACGGCGAAGCTGAAAGACGAGAGGGAAGCGCTCATCGAGCGCTTCCTCGCCGTCAAGCCGATCCGAACATAGAACCGAGCGGCTTACTTCTCCAGCCGGATCTTCACACCCTCGGCCGCCAGCTTCAGGCTCAGGCCCTTGTTCTCCGTCGTCAGTTCGATGACGACGCCCTTGTCGTTCTTCATGACCGCGTTGCCCCCGCCGCCATACAAGGACCCACCTGCGCCCGCGGACGCAAACGTCCCGGCAATGTCCTCGATCTTCTTGAGGTTGAATACCTTGCCGGTCGCACTGACCTTGTTGCCGCCGATCTCGCCGAGCGACAGGCCGTCAATCTTGATCTTGTGCGTCTTGCCCTGGAAGACGACATCGCCGCCGCCCCAGGTGAATCCGATGCCCACGGCGACCGAACCGCCCGTGAAGGCGATGGTGGCGTCGGGTTTGCGTGGCGCTTCCTTCTTGTCCTGGGCTTGAGCGCAGGTTGCGGCAACGCCCATGGCGGCACACGCGATCAAACGACTGAACCGGGTCAACATATGAATCTCCTTTGGCGAAACATGCGAATCTCTGCGGCGGCCCGGAATGGGCGTCGCGTCGGAAAAGTATGCGCCGAACCGCCCCGCGCCGGCTTGATCCATAGCAAATAGTCCGGCGGTGCCCGGGAGGCGCATCAACGAAGGGTCAGCGCCCGTCCCGGTTCTTTATGACTCCCGCAAGCCTGCCCCCCCCGGCGGCAGGCTCGACGCGAGCCACGCCAATCCGGATTTACATCCCCTTCTTGAGCGCGGAGGCATCCCGAGAACGCGGCGCGATCAAGGTGTTTCTCGAATTGCGCGCCGGGGGCTGCAAAGGGCCCACCTATACGCTGACCTACGATCCGGCCAAAGATATCCTGCGGGGCGTGCACTTCAAGGCGGTCGCGGGGCAGAAGTACGAGGTATATTTCGCCCGCGTCCGCTAGCCCGCGCCCGGGAACGGGCGGAGAATCCAGCCGTGTCATCGACCCTCATCGCCATCCTTGTCTTTGCCTGCGTCTTCGGCAGCGCGCTGGCCGGCCTCTTTCTGCGCGCCCACCTGCCCGGGCATCACCTCAAGGATGACACCAAGGACATCGTGAAACTGGCTATCGGCGTCATCGCCACCATGGCGGCGCTGGTCCTGGGGCTGCTGGTGTCGTCCGCCAAGAACGCCTTTGACCGGACCAGCGACGACCTCACCCGCATGGCCGTGCGCATCATCGAGCTGGACCGCACGCTCGCCAATTACGGCCCCGAGGCGGCCGACACGCGCGTGGCGGTCCTGAAAACCTTTTCCGCGGGGGCCGATGCCATTTTCGCCCACGACCGCAAGCGTCTGGCGGCGTTCGACAGCCCCGAAGCCGCCGCCCGGGTGGAATACCTGCCCCGCCGCTTGCGCGAGTTGGCGCCGCGCAACGACATCCAGCGTGAACTGCAGACGCAGGCCATCACCCTCGCCAACGACCTCGCCCACATGCGCTGGACGATCATCCTGCACAACGAGACTTCCGTGTCGCTGACGCTGCTGATCGTGGTGGTCGTCTGGCTGGCGCTGATTTTCGCGGGCTTCGGCCTGTTCTCGCCGCGCAACGGCACGATCGTGGTTTCGCTGCTGATGTGCGCCCTGTGCGTATCCGGCGCCATTTTCCTGATCCTCGAAATGGACAGCCCCCTGACCGGCCTGGTCCGGGTGTCGGACGGGCCGATGCGCGCGGCGCTGGCGCACCTGGGCCGTTAGCCAGCGCCTCCGACCGCACGGTTTAGACTGCGCGCCCCATGTCCTTGCCCGCCACCCCCCTGCTCGTGGCCTGCCACGAATGCGACCTCCTGCAGAAGGCGCGGGCCGTACCGGAAGGCGGCACGGAGGAATGCTGCCGCTGCGGGGCGATCCTGTGGCGCGACTCGCCGCACGGCGTCGAAAAAACGCTGGCGCTGGCACTGGCGGCTGCAGTGCTGTTCCTCGTCGCCAACACGTTCCCGATCGTCGGACTCAACCTGCAGGGCAACGAAATCATCACCACGCTGCCGGATGCCGTGCGCACGTTGTGGAACGACGATATGCGCAGCCTTGCCTGCGTGGTCGCGTTCACGACCATCATCGTGCCGGGGTTCGAGATCTTCGGCATCATCTGGCTGCTGGCGCCACTGCACCGCGGCCGCATCCCGCGCGGCGGGGCCGCGACCCTGCGCCTGCTGCACACGCTGGCGCCCTGGGGCATGGTCAGCGTGTTCATGCTGGGCGTGCTGGTGTCGCTGGTGAAGTTGTCCCACCTCGCGCATCTTGAAGTCGGGCTCGCGCTATGGAGCTTCGCCGGCCTCATGCTGACGATGGCGGCAGCGGGGGCTTCCTTCAATCCGCATGCCGTATGGGAACGGCTTGAGGCGGCGCAATGACCACCGCGACCCTGCCACCCACCGCCGCCCGCGCCGGGTTGCTGGTGTGCCATACCTGCAGCAAGCTCGCGCGTCCGGCCGCGGCCATCGAGCATCCGGTCTGCCCCCGCTGCAGCACGCCCCTGCACTGGCGCAAGACCGACAGCATCCACCGCACCTGGGCGCTGCTGATCGCAGCCGTCATTCTCTACGTTCCCGCCAACCTGTTGCCGGTCTTCGTGACCACTTCGGCTTTCGGCACGCAGGTAGACACGATCATGAGCGGCATCGTCTACCTGTGGCTCAACGGCTCGTGGCCGCTGGCGGTCATCGTGTTCGTCGCGAGCATCATGGTCCCGCTCGCCAAGTTGATCGCGCTGATGATCCTGCTGGTGTCGGTGCAACTGAAAGCCCGCTGGGACCCGCGCCAGCGCACTCGCCTCTACCGCATGGTCGAGGCGGTCGGCCGCTGGTCCATGCTCGACATCTACGTCGCCACGCTGCTGGCGGCGCTGGTACAGTTCCAGACACTCGCCATCATCCGCCCGGGCGCCGGCGCCGTGGCCTTCTGCGGCGTGGTGATCGTCACCATGTTCGCCGCCCAGGCGTTCGATCCGCGCCTGATCTGGGACACCACCGAGGAAGCTGAACAGGCCCATGGCTGATATGCCCCCAAGACCCGATCGTTCGGGCACGGCTGACATTCCCTCCGCGGTCGCCGCGAAAAAGAAAAAATGGTCGCTGCAAATGGTGTGGGTGGTGCCCATCGTCGCCGCGCTGGCCGGCGGCTGGCTTGCCGTGCAGGCGATCCTCAAGCAGGGACCCACGATCACCATCAGCTTCGAGTCGGCCAACGGCATCGAAGCCGGCAAGACGCAGATCAAGTACAAGGAAGTGCAGATCGGCCTCGTGACGGGCGTGGTGCTGTCGGAAGACCGCAAGCGGGTGATTGCGACAGCCGAGATGTCGAAGCAGGCCGAGGGCCTGATTACGGGGGACGCCAAGTTCTGGGTGGTGAGCCCGCGCGTGTCGCTGTCCAGCGTGTCCGGCCTCAACACGCTGTTCTCGGGGGTTTACATCGGCATGGCGGCGGGCAAGTCCGCGACCCGGCAGCGGGAATTCACCGGCCTGGAGGTGCCGCCGGTACTCACGGCCGACCAGCCGGGACGACACTTCACGTTGAAGAGCGACAAAATGGGCTCGCTCGACATCGGCGCGCCGATCTACTTGCGCCAGGTGCAGGTGGGGCAGGTCGTCGCCCAGC
>CAZXNF010000268.1:0-5517 GCA_964641785.1 uncultured Streptomycetaceae bacterium
GTCCACATTGTTCCGCATGATCACCGGCAAGGAAAAGCCGGACAGCGGCGAGATCGTGATCGGTTCCACGGTAAAGCTGGCGGTCGTCGATCAGTCGCGCGAGTCCCTGCCCAATGAAAAAACGGTGTGGGAGGCCATCTCCGGCGGGCGCGACATCCTGACCGTCGGCAAGTTCGAGATGCCCTCGCGCGCCTACCTCGGCCGCTTCAACTTCAAGGGCACCGATCAGCAAAAGAAGGTCGGCAATCTCTCGGGCGGCGAGCGCGGGCGACTGCATCTCGCGCACACCCTGCTGGGCGGCGGCAACGTGCTGCTGCTGGATGAACCGTCGAACGACCTCGACGTGGAAACCCTGCGCGCGTTGGAAGACGCCATGCTCGAGTTCGCCGGCAGCGTGCTGGTGATCTCGCACGACCGCTGGTTCCTCGACCGCATCGCGACCCACATCCTCGCCTGCGAGGGCGAGTCGCAGTGGGTGTTCTACGCCGGCAACTACCAGGAATACGAGGCGGACAAGAAGAAGCGGCTGGGGGAGGAGGGCGCTAAGCCCAAGCGCATCCGCTACAAAGCGCTGAAATGACCGCGGCGCAAGATGACGCTTCGCCTATGTCCGGCTCCTTCAAAGAAAAGACCGCCCCGGCAAACCGCCGCTGGCGCGGTGTCCCTGCGCTGCCCGGCATGGACGGTGGCCGCGGAACTCGCGTCCGTCATCAACGGATGACGGACGCTCAGACAGTCCTCGCCGGAAGCCCCGTCCATGCCTGTGCTGCTCGGCGGTTTACAGGGGAGGTGCAAGACCCAAGTCGCTCCAGCCTTAATCCTCAAGCCAAGCCCGCCAGGGCGCAGCCGTTTTTCCCCCTTACGAACCGCCGAGCAGCCGCAGGCCGGCGCGGGGGTGTCGGCGAGGACTGTCTGAGCTTCCGTCATGTGGTCATGACGGAAGCGAGTTCCGCAGCCGCCGCGCTGGACGAGCAGCGCAGGGACACCACGACAGTGGCGGTTCGTTGGGGTGGCCTTCTCTTTGGTTACTTTCTCTTGGCCAAACAAGAGAAAGTGACTAGCTGCCGGGCTACCCCCGGTGACTTTGACTATTCCTGTGCTGCTGGGCGCCGCCCCAGGAGACCCGCAGATCGGGGCGTTTTGCGAAAGCGGGTACGGAGGTTGTTTTGAGCGCACCCATGTTCACCGTCCGCGGCGGCGACTACGAGCACGTCGTTGATTTCGCGGGCACGTATCAGGGCATCAGCCTGGGCTACGAGGCGATGCCCACCCGCGGCATCTTCATGGCCATGCTCGCTTCGCGGCCGTACGAGAGCTCGGAGTTCTCGCTCGCCAACCTGATTACCCTGCACGCCGCCGGCGACCGCAACCTGCGCGCGCTGCCGGTGTTTCCGTACCGTGCCTTCCGGCATTCGTTCGTATACATGCGGCGCGACGGCCCGCTGAAGAGTTTTTCGGAGTTCCGCGGCAAGCGCATCGGCATCGAGGACTATTCGATGACCGCGGCCGTCTGGCTGCGCGGCCTGATCGAGGACGATTACGGCGTAGACCACCGCGAGATCACCTGGGTGATGCCACGCAGCCAGCGCTTCCCGCCGCCGGCGCGCGCGAATGTGGCATTCGTGGACGGCGACCTGGAAACGCTGGTGGAGGAAGGCAGCGTGGACGCCTTCCTCGGACTGTCCGCGCGGGACGCGGCGCGACCGCAGGCGGAGCGCCGGCTGCGGACGGTGCTGCCCGATCCGGAAGCCGCCGAGCGGGATTACTTCCAGCGCACCGGCGTGTTCCCCATCAATCACTGCGTCGTCGTGCGCGCCGACACGCTCGCCGCGCATCCCGCGCTGCCGCAGGCCGTGTGCGAGGCCTACGCGGCAGCGAAAGCGTCGGCCTACAAGCGCAAGCTCAGCGCGACGCTGCTGCCGTGGACCAAGGGGCGGTGGAATAAAACTTTCGAGCTCTTCGGCGGTGATCCGCTGCCTTACGGCCTGACGCCGCTCAACCGCAAAGTCGTGGAGATGCTGGCGCGTTACCTGCACACGCAGGGGCTGATCGAGAAGATGCCGGAGACAGAGGCGTTGTTCGTGCCGGCTACCTTGGGTTGAGCGGGCAGCGGACGGGATTGCGGTTACGATGCGAACGCCTGACATCACGCGTGGCCGTAGGGCATCGTGTGTAGGGATGAGTTGGAGGGCAACTAATGCTGTGCAGGCTAAGAAGCTGCGGCCAGTTGCTGCGCGCGGGCCAATTGCTGCTGTAGTTCCTGCGCACCGGACACAGAGAACACCACGTCCCATGCCGGGAGTGTCCTGAATTTCGTGTGTGAGGCGGTGGAGGCTTTCCCTGGCAGCGGGCGCCGGGAAGATCCTTGCTGACAGAAACCTCAGGGTCAGACCACGGTTTCTTGAGAATCAATAGTGTCAGACATACGGTTATCCCTAAAGCAGTTCACGAAACTGCTCAACGGAGAGTCCGGCATCGCGGGCAATGCCGCCCATGGTGTATGCGTTGACCGGATTGTGACGGGGAATCGTCACGATACGCTGACCGTTGCTCATGACGATATGCTTGCCCCGACGCAGGACACGAAATCCGGCCTTTTCGAGCGCGCGCACGGCGTCAAGGTGATTGACGTCGGCGATCTTGGGCAAGGCTAGACGGCTACTTCAATTTCGCGAATCTCGTCGCCGTGAAGTTGCTCTTCGACGACCGAAAGATACTCGCGAATGGCGTCGCTGACGTTTTCCAGCGCTTCCTGTTCCGTGGCGCCTTGCGACCAGCACCCGGGAAGCCCGGGGACGGACACGCTGTAGCCTTCCTCTGACTTGTGCAGTGCGATCCGATATCTCATGTGAACCTCCAGCGGCAAATTATAGTTCAGATAATTCAGAGCGCGGGAAGAATGGAATGTTGTCCTTGCACATAGGTCCCGCAACACTTACTCCGCCTTGATCCCCGCCCCCTTGATCACCTTCGTCCACTTGGCGATCTCGGCCTTGATGTAAGCACCGAACTGCGCCGGCGTGCTGCCCACTGGCTCGTAGCCAACGTCGCGCAGGCGGGTTGCCACCTCGGGCACCGCCAGCACCTTCACCACTTCGGTCTGCATGCGATCGACCACGGGCTTGGGCGTGCCCGCCGGAAACAGCAGGCCCTACCAGGTCGTCGCTTCGTAGCCGGTGAGGCCCGTGGCTTCCGCCACCGTCGGGGTCTCAGGAATGGCGCCAGAGCGCTTGACGCTCGTCACCGCCAGCGCGCGCGCCTTGCCGGCCTTGATGTGCGGCACCGCGGAGGGCAGCGTGGAAGACATCACCGGCACGCGTCCACCCATGAGGTCGATCAGCGCGGGGCCGCCGCCCTTGTAGGGGACGTGCACGAGCTGGATGCCCGCCATCACGTTCAGCAACTCGCCGGCCAGATGCTGGGTCGAGGTGGTGCCCGAGGAGGAGAAATCGACGCTGCCGGGTTTCGCCCTGGCGATCTCGATCAACTCTTTCATCGATTTCGCGGGATACGCCGGATAGACGATCCAGACGTTGGGCGTCAATGTCATCTGCGTGATGGGCGCGTAATCCTTGACCGGGTCGAACGGCACCTTGGCGTAGAGGATGGGGCTCGTCACCAGATTCGGTGCGGTGAGCAGCATGGTGTAGCCGTCGGGCGTGGCATGGGCCACCATTTCGTGCCCGATGTTGCCGGTGGCGCCGGGCCGGTTGTCGGCAACGATCTGCTGGCCCAGGTAGTCGCCGAGCCTGACGGCGACCAGACGTCCCACCGTGTCGGACGCGCCCCCCGGCGACTGCGGGATGACGAAGCGGATCGGGCGCTGCGGGTACTGTCCGTCCGCGGCGAAGCTGCCGGGGCTGCCGAACGTGAAGGCGCAGGCGGTGGAGAGGGCAAGGGACCACGGACGACGGCTGAGATGCATGACGACTCCTGCGAATTCTTGTGAGAGCGTACCTCAAATGCGCGCCCTCATCCCCAGCCCTTCTCCCCGGGGGAGAAGGGAGATCTTCCCTCTCCCCCGGGGAGAGGGACCGAGGGTGGGGGCGCGACCTACGTCCGCTACGCGCAGATGCTGACGGCGCGCGGTTACGTGCAGAGCACCTTGGGCGGCATGGTGATCCGCGTGCCGCACGCGAACCATCCGGACGGGCTGGCTTACGCCAAGCCGGCGGGCGTCTCGCTGGAGGAAATGACGGCCGACGACCTGGTGATCACCGATATCCCATACGGTCGCGTGCTGTACGGCAAGGCCGCGACCAGTGTCGGCCACCAGATGAACCGCGAAATCCTGCGGCTGCGCCCGGACGTGAACCGCGTGATCCACCTGCACCACGACGAGACGATCGCGCTGCTCGCCGCGGGCTGCGAGGAGATCAAGAGCTATTCGCTGACCTTTTCCTACCTGATGCAGAAGCCGCTCGTGTACCTGCCGGCGCACCTGAACGTGGAAGAGGATGTCGGGCCGATCAAGACCTTCATCCAGGGCACGAATTGCATCGTCATGAAGCGCCATGGCATCACCGTGCTCGGCCGCACGGTGTCGGAGTGCTACCACCGGGTGAACGTTTACGCCGCGGAGGTGAAGCGCCAGATCATCGTGGAAATGCTGTGCGCCGCGAAAGGCACGACCGCGGAGACCATCACGAAGGAACAGATGGAGTGGATGTTCTCGCGCGGCGACGGGGTCGTGTATCCGTCGCTGGTGCGGAGGGAGGGGTGATAGCCCCTGCGTCAAGGCGCGTACACCCACAAGCCGAGCATCACCGTGCAGCCGGGCACGGGCAGAAAGGGCACCTCGACCGCGGATAGCGGCAGGTGCTGCCCGGGCAGTGTACGGGCCCACACGTCATACGCTGCCTGAAACTCGCGCAGATCGGTGTGGTACTGCTGGATGCGCACCACGTTCGCAAGCTTGGTGCCCGCCGCGCGGCAGAGCTTCTCCGCGTTCGAGAGTATGAAATCCATTTGCGCCGTGATGCTGGAGCCGAAATAGGGCTGCCGGGGATCGGGCCGCGCCGCGCCGATCAGGCCGTTGCGGTCGATGGCCAGTAGTCCGGACAAAAACAGCAGGTCGCCCGCTCGCACCGCTTGTGTGATCCCCGCGAAGGGCGGCACCACGCCTGCATCGATCGTGCGCCGGCGCGTGCGGCCGGGTCGCAGCGCGAGGGTGTTGATCTCGATGCGGGCGTCGCGCAGGTTGAAGCCCGGCGTCGCGGTGGGCACGAGCGTCGTGGCTGGCGTTCCGCGCGGGAAGTGTTTCCGCCATACCTCCATGAAAGGCGCGAAATCGTCGGGATCGCGCAGGTAGACCTGGCACAGGACGGCATCGGCCAGCGTGCAGCCCGCGGCCTTCAGCGTGAGCACGAGTTTCTTCGCGATCACGTACTCGGTTTCCATGCGGATCGGCAGGCCCTTCCACAGGTGGCCTGCGGGCATGCGGACTTCGGGTGCCAGGCCGGGGCCTGCCGCGGGCGCGTCGGCGTAACGGCCAGCGAAGAACACGAAGTCGCCGGC
>CAZXNF010000269.1:0-5476 GCA_964641785.1 uncultured Streptomycetaceae bacterium
CGGCGCGCTCGGCCAGGCGGGATTACTGACGCGCGCCGCGCCGCTGTTGCAGCCAGTGTTCACCGTCGCAGCGAGCGTTTCGCTGATTCTGCTCGGCGGGTGGCTGACCGGCCTGCTGCCGGGTGTTGCCCGGATCGAGGCGCTCGGCGCCCACGTCTGGCGGCGACTGCAGCCGCTGACGCGGCACCTCGTGCCAGTGACCTCGCTGCCGCGCGCCCTCGCGCTGGGCGCGCTGTGGGGCTGGCTGCCCTGCGGGATGGTGTACCTCGTGCTGCTCACAGCGCTGGCGCTCGGCACCGCGCGGGAGGGCGCGCTCGTGATGCTCGCGTTCGGCCTCGGCACCCTGCCGAATCTGCTGGGCCTCGGCCTCGTCTGGCAGCGCTTCCTGCAGCGCCGGCGCGCCGCCTTACCGCGGCTGCTGGCGGGTACGCTTATCGCCGGGTTCGGGTTCTACGGGCTGGTATGGAGCGTGCAGCCGCCCGACATCGGCACCGACGGGCTGATCTGCAGGCCGGCCCCGCGGCAGGCGGCGATGTTGCGCTGAGCGCGAGGGACTTGATGCAGGTCAAAGCTGCGAACGGCGCCGGAGCTAATCTGCTAATCTGAATTAGGGATGCGGGTTCGTCCCATCTGTAAAGACCTAGGAGCCAATATGTTCAAGCACATCCTGATTCCGACCGACGGCTCGCCGCTGGCGGCCAAAGCCGTCAAGGCGGGCATTGCCATGGCGGCCAAGCTCGGCGCTCGCGTCACCGCGTACTACGCCCGCGAGCCGCTGCCGCAGGTGCACTACGGTGACGGTTACATCATCGACCGCCACATGGCGGCGGAACTCGATGTGCGCGGCCAAGCCGCCGCCAAGTCTGTCCTCGACAAAATTGGCAAGGCCGCGCGCGCGGCCGGCGTGCGTTACGCATCGCTGTCCACGGTGGAGCGTTCGCCGTACGAGGGCATCGTCGCCGCGGCGAAGAAGCAGAAATGCGACGTGATCTTCATCGCGTCGCACGGCCGGCGCGGCCTCACCGGAATGGTGCTAGGCAGCGTCACCCACAAGGTGCTGTCGCACTCCAAGGTGCCGGTGATGGTCTACCGCTGATCCAGACACCCGGTGCGCCCCCGCGGCGGCGGTGTCGCCGAGGGCGCGCACCGGGGTTGAAATTCCCGGGTCGGCCGCCATCTTCCGAAGCATGTGGACCCTGTCGGTACCCGCCGCTGGCTGGAAAGGGCGCGAGTGAGCGCCATTGCGCAGGTCGTATGCCCGCACTGCGACACGACGAATCGTGTCCCGCAGGCGCGTCTGGCGGATGACGCACGCTGCGGCCGCTGCAAGCAGGGACTGTTCGCCGGGCGCCCCATCGCGCTGAATCGGCAAAATTTCGACCGTCACGTGGGGGCGAGCGATATTCCTGTCATCGTCGATTTCTGGGCCCCATGGTGCGGGCCCTGCCGGGCAATGGCGCCGGCGTTTGAACAGGCGGCGGCACGCCTCGAACCGCGCGTGCGTCTGGCCAAACTCGATACCGAAGCCGAGCCTGACATCGCGGCGCGCTTCGGGATCCGCAGCATCCCCACCTTGATCGGATTTCGGGGCGGGCACGAAGTTGCGCGGCGGTCCGGCGCGCTCGATGCCCGAGCGATCATGGACTGGGCTGGGGCGATCGTGGCCGGCGTCGAGCAGGGTAGCGACTGACGGGCGCTTATTCCGGCATCCGGAAACCGAACAGGGCGGTGGGGCCGTCTGAAATGAAACCGCCCGCCCGGTTCAAACCGGGCGGGCGGTTTCGCGTCAGACACGCGGGAGGCTGGTCAGCCCTGGATGACGCCGCAGGCGATGCGGCCGCCGGAGTTGCCCGTCGGATCGGTTTTTTCGTCATCGGCCTGCGCATGCACGACGAGGCCGCGGCCGGCGATGCTGTTCGGCTGACCCGCGGCCACGCTGATGCCGCTGACCGTCACATTGACCGCAGCCTTGCCCGACGCGTCGGCGGTGATATTGCCGAAGTCGCCGGCGTGGCGCTCGGCCGAATGGAGGCCACCGTGCTTGTGCGCGCGCGGATTGAAATGCGCGCCCGCGCTGGTCGCGTCGGCGGCGCTACAGTCGCCTTTTTCATGCAGGTGAAAACCATGCAGGCCAGGCGCGAGGCCGGTCACTTCACCGACCGCGCGTACGGTGGTACTTGTCTGCGTGAAGGTGACTTTGCCCTGCACCTGAGAACCGCTGGCGGGGCGCAGCGTGGCGGATGCCGTGGCGCCGGGCCGGCTTTCCATGTCCGAGCAGGCGGCGAGCGCAACCACGCTCATGACGGCGGTGGTGATCGCGAGTTTTTTTTATCATGCGCTCCTCCGGGAGATGGGTAATGTGCGGCCATCTTGCTCCGGGCGCAAGCAGGGCAGACCCGCAGGCGTCGTAAGTCTCGCGTAAGGGGCTGTGGCTAACCTTGCGCCACTTTCACTCCAGCGGCAGGCGCGATTCCGCCGCAGTTCCCGGTCATGTTTCCTCTTTCCCCGCGTAGCCGGTGGAGGCTCCCCGGCGTCGCCTGGCTGCTCGGCGCGCTCGCGCTCGCCGTGTGGCTGCTGCTGCGCATCGGCCTGTGGCTGTGGGTCGGACCCGCGGAAGCCGGCTGGTCCCACGTGCCGGCCATCTTCCTGCGCGGGCTGTGGTTCGATCTGGCGGTGCTCGGCTACGCGCTGGCGCCGCTGCTGTTGCTCCACGCGCTGTTGCCGGCCCGCTGGAGCCGGAATCACGCGGCGAATGTGGCGAGGTGGGTGCTCGTGGCCGGTGTGCTGTTCGGGCTGCTGTTCGTGTCGCTGTCGGAACTGGTGTTCTGGCAGGAGTTCACTGCGCGCTTCGACTTCATCGCGGTCGATTACCTTGTCTACACCAAAGAGGTGATCGACAACATCCGCCAGTCGTATCCGGTGGGCTGGCTGCTGGCGGGGCTCGCGGTGCTGACACTGGCGGTCACGGCAGTGCTCGCGCGCGTCGTCGGCTGGAACGAACGGCCGTTGTCGGGGCGCCGCCGGTCTGTCGTGCTGGCGGTTGCCGTGCTGTGGCCGGCCGCGGCCGCCGCCTTCGTCAGCGTGGACCAGATCGGCCGCATGGGCAACGCCTACGCCGACGAACTCGCCAGCAACGGCTGGTTCACCTTCGTGGCGGCTTTCCGCCGCAACGAACTCGACTACGACCGCTACTACCTGACGATCCCGCAGGACCGCGCGGACAAGGTGCTCGTCAATCTGGGCGTGGAACGCATTCCTTTGGCGCAGGCGCAGCCACAGCCGCCGGTGGAAGACGAAACCCTGCATCCCACGCCATTCAAGCGGCCGCCGCGCAACGTGGTGCTGGTGTCGGTGGAAAGCCTGTCGGCGGAATTCCTCGGCGCCTACGGCAGCACGGCCGGGCTGACGCCCAATCTCGACCGTTTCGCTCGCGAGGGGTTCAAGTTCGAGCGCGTCCTGGCCAGCGGCACGCGCACGGTGCGCGGGCTGGAGGCGCTGTCGCTCGGCACGCCGCCGGTGCCCGGCCAGGCCATCGTGCGGCGTCCCAACAACGAGCACCTGGCAACGATCGGCGAACTGCTGCAGCAGCAGGGCTTCCTGACGTACTTCATCTACGGCGGCTACGGCTACTTCGACAACATGAACGAGTACTTCCGCGGCAACGACTACGGCATCATCGACCGCACCGACTTTCCAAAGGCCAGCATTCCGTTCGAGAACGTCTGGGGCGTGGCGGACGAGGCGCTGTTCGACAACACGCTCACCGCGCTGGACGGCGCGCATGCCAAAGGCAAGCGCTTCTTCGCGCACGTGATGACGACCTCCAACCACCGGCCCTTCACCTATCCCGCCGGACGCATCGACATTCCGTCGCCGGGCGGGCGCGACGGCGCGGTCAAGTACACCGACTACGCGATCGGCCGCTTCGTCGAGCAGGCGCGCGCGAAGCCGTGGTTCAAGGACACCCTGTTCGTGTTCGTCGCCGACCACTGCGCCTCGGCGGCGGGCAAGACGCGGCTGCCGGTCGCGGGTTACCACATCCCGCTGATTTTCTATGCACCGGCGCTGCTGCCGCCGGGCGTCTATCCGAAGCTGGCCAGCCAGATCGACGTGCCGCCGACGCTGCTGCACATCCTGGCCGCTGATGGCGAGGATAATTTCTTCGGCCATTCGGTATTCGAGCCCGAGGCGCTTACAGAAAGGGCGTTCATCAGCAACTACCAGGCCCTGGGCTATTACCGCCAGAACGTCCTGACGGTGCTGCTGCCCAAGCGCAAGGTCGAGACGTACTGGATCGATCCGAGGACGCTGGTGGCGACGCCGGCGCCGCCGGACCCGGCCCTGCTGGAGGAGGCCGTCGCCTTCTACCAGACGGCGGCGAGCGCCTTCAGGTCCGGCGCACTGTCGCCGCAGCCCTACCGCGGCAAAACGGCGGAGCGCTGAGCGGCTTCAGGGTTCCAGCAGTTTCAGGCGCTGCACCTTGCCGGAGGGTCCCTTGGGCAGCGTGTCCACCAGCCGGATGATCTTTGGCGTCTTGTAGCGCCCGAGTTCGGTTTCGGCGAAGGCGCGCAACTCGTCCTCCGGGCACGCCATTGCCGGTTTCAGGACGACGCAGACCATGATGTCCTGCCCGTAACGGGCGTCGGGAATACCGACGGCCGCGGCTTCCAGCACCGCCGGATGCTTCAGGAAGGCCTCGTCAATTTCGCGCGGCGCGATGTTCTCGCCGCCCTTGATGATGAGCTCCTTGCTGCGGCCGGTCACGAACACGAAGCCGTCGGCGTCCATATGGCCGAGGTCGCCGGTGTGCATCCAGCCGTCCGGGCGCAGCGTCTTTGCCGTGTTCTCCGGGTCCTTGTAGTACTCCTTCATCAGGTTGGCACCACGCACCATGAACTCGCCAGGCACGCCCGGTGGCTGCGTTCTGCCGGTCGCCGGGTCGATGACCCTGGCTTCGTTGCCGAAGGCGGCGCCCGGGCTGCCGATCTTGCGCCGCGCCGGGTCGAGCGGGTTGGTGAAGCAGGGCGCGTTGGTCTCCGTCATGCCGAAGGTTTCGATGATGCCGATGCCGAACTTGTCTTCGAAGGCGCGGTGAAGTTCCGGCGGCAGGGGTGCGGACGCGGAGCGACAGAACTTCACCGCTGAAATGTCGAGCCCCGCGGCCCGCGGTCCGGGCGCGTTCAGCAGGTAGGCGATGATCGTCGGCACGACGTTGATCCACGTGCAGCGGTGGCGCGCGACCAGCTCCCAGTAGTGCGAGACGCTGAAGCGGTGCGGCATCACCACGCTGCCGCCGTGCACGAGCGGCGCCACCCCGGTCACGATCTGGCCGTTGATGTGGTAGAGCGGCATCGCGCACAGCACGCGGTCGTCCGGGCCGAGCGCATGAGCCTCGGAAGTATAGCGGCCGCCCGCGGTGACGCTCGCGTGCGTGTGCAGCACGCTCTTGGGCTGTCCGGTGGTCCCCGAGGTGTAC
>CAZXNF010000270.1:0-5460 GCA_964641785.1 uncultured Streptomycetaceae bacterium
GATCCGGACCTGGCTCTCCTGCGAGAGGCGGGCGCGTGCGGCGTCGAGGTCGGCGGCGCTGCGGGCGGCCAGTTGCAGGTGGCAGCCCTCGCGGGCGAGGCCCTGCGCGATGGCGTAGCCGATGCCGCGCGAGGCGCCGGTCACGAGGGCCGTTTGCCCGGACAACTCGAGATCCATGTACTAGTACTCCTCCAGGCCCTCTGCGGAGCCACACTTGCCGGGCGCGCGGTCAGGCCGCGCGGATGCCGGGTTTGACGTTGAGCTGTTCCAGACCGAATTCGCGGATCGCGGCCTCGCGCAGCTTGTTCTTCTGCACCTTGGCGCTGCCGGTCATGCCGATGGCCTCGAAGCTGTCCACGATCTTCACGTAGCGCGGCGCGCGGAAGTTGGCCATGCTTGCCTTGCCCCACGCGATCATTTCTTCGGGCGTGACTTGCGCACCCTCCCGCAGGATCAGGTAGGCAGCCGGCACCTCGCCCATGCGCGCGTCCGGCACGCCGATGACCTGCGCCTGCTTGACGGCGGGGTGCTTGTGCAGCGCGTCCTCGACTTCGGCAGGCGCAACGTTCTCGCCGCCCACGCGGAACACGTCCTTGATGCGGGTGATGAAGCGCAGGCGCCCATCCGCATCCATCGCGCCGAGGTCGCCGCTCTTCAGCCAGCCGTCCGCCGTGATGGTTTTCGCGGTCTGCTCGGGCATCTTGTAGTAGCCCTTCATCACGCTCCAGCCGCGGATCCAGATTTCGCCGGTCGTGCCGGGCGGTTGTGTGTTGCCCGATTCGGGATCGACGAGCTTGACCTCGACGTCCTGCAGGATGTGCGCCCAGCCGTTGATGCGCTTGTCGAGATCGTCGCTGTGCCAGGACATGCAGACGTTGGGTGAAGCTTCCGACAGGCCGTAAGCCTGGCAAACACCGCGCATACCCATTTTTTCCACCATCTGCTGCGTGACTTCCGGGCTGGTCGAGGCCCAGCCACCGCGCAGGTGCAGGGGCTTCTTCCCGAAATCCGGGTGGCCCAGCATCATCAGGAACATGGTGTCGTTGCCGGAGGTCAGCGTGCAGCGCTCCTCCGCCATGATCTGGAGTGCTGACCCCGGCTCGAAGGTGGGCGTGGACAGCAGGCAGGCGCCGGTGGCGAGCGCGGCCAGCAGCGAGAGCGTGGTGCCGGCCACGTGATAGAACGGTCGCCCGCTGAAATAGCGGTCGCCGGGCTGGCAGTCGAAGCGTTCGGCGATGTAGGCGCCGTTGCGCAGCATGTTGTCGTGGGTGAGCATCACGCCCTTGGGGAAGGACGTGGTGCCGGAGGTGAACTGCATCAGCAACACGTCATCCGGGCGCGCCTGGTCCCCGACCGGGCCTTGCGCCTCGCCGCGTGCCAGCATGTCCGCGAGCGATACCGCGCCCGCGGGAACATGCTCGCCGAGCACGACGACGGTTTTCAACAGCGGCAGACTCGCGTCCGGCAGCGTGCCGTCGAGCGCGGGCAGGAAGCCGCGCAGCATGCCGATGAAGTCGATCTTGAGGAAGCGGTCGGCGGTGAACAGGAGCTTCACGTCGGCCTGCTTCAGGCAGTACTCGAACTCGTCAGCCTTGAAGCGCGTGTTGACCGGCACGGTGACGGCGCCGAGCCTGGCGGCCGCGTAGAAGAACGCGACCCATTCCACGCTGTTGCCCATGCAGACGGCGATGTGGTCTCCGCGCTTGACGCCGAGGGCGGCGAGGCCCGCCGCATAGCGCCCGACTTCGCCCTGCAGTTCGCTGTAGGTCAGGCGGCGGCCGTCGATGATCAGCGCTTCCTGCTGCGGACGCTCGCGCGCCTGGCGGGCGAGCGCCTGCGCGAGCGTTTGGGTGTCCCAGTGGGGCATGTGTGTCCGGTCGGAGGGTGATCGCGGAAGCGCGAAAAAATTATAACGTGGTCATTCCGGCTTCACGCCGACCTGTTTGACGACTTTCGCCCAGCGCGCGATCTCGGAGGCAAGGAACTTGCCGAACCCCTCCGGCGTCGTGCCCGCCGTCTCGATGCCCTGCAACTCGAAACGTTCGCGTACTTCCTTGGTCTGCAGGGCCTGGAGCACGTCCTTGTTGATGCGGTTCACCAGCGCCTTGGGTGTGCCCGCCGGCACCATGATGCCCCACCACGGAACGGCGTCGTAGCCGGGGAAACCGGATTCGGCGATGGTCGGCAGGTCGGGCGTGGTGGCGGCGCGCTTGGCGCTGGTGACGGCGATGGCGCGCAGCCGCCCGGTCTTGACATGCTGGCCGACGGTGGAATAGCTGCCGAAACCGAACTGGATCTGACCGCCGATCATGTCGTTCAGCGCCGGCGCGAGCCCCTTGTACGGGACGTGCACGGTCTGGATGCCGGCCAGCATGTCCAGCATGACGCCCATGAGGTGAGAACTGCCGCCGGTGCCGGTCGAGCCGTAGGCGATCTGGCCCGGCTTGGCCTTGGCGAGGGCCACGAATTCCTTCACGGTCTTCGCGTTGACGGACGGATGCAGGATCATGATGTACGGCGAGGAGGCGATCAGCGACACCGGCGCGAAATCGCGCACCGAGTCGTAGGGCAGCTTGGGGTACACGCTGGGGTTGATGGCGTGCGAGATCGCGGTCAGCAGCAGCGTGTGCCCGTCGGCCGGCGCGCGGGCGGCCATTTCCGTGCCAATCAGCGTGCCGCCCCCGGGGCGGTTGTCCACCACCACCTGTTGGCCCCAGATCTCGGACAGGCGGGGTTGCAGGGTGCGCGCGATGAGGTCGTTCAGCGCGCCGGGCGGGAAGGTGACGATGAAGCGGATCGGGCGGTTCGGAAACTGGTCGGCTGCGGGGGCTGCCGCGTGTGCAGTGCTGACGAAGGCGACCGTGAGGCCGCAGACGAGGGGTACGACCTTACGCATTCGCTGCTCTCCTTGTGATGCTGAACGCGGCGCTATTCACCGCGGATGTTGGCCTGCTTCGCCACGCGCTGCCACTTGGCGATTTCATTGGCGACGCGCTGGCCGAGTTCGGTGGGTGTGAGGAGCGCGGGCTCGGCGCCCTCCGAGACCAGCCGTTTTTCCACGTCCGGGCTCTTCAGGATCGTCGCGATCTCCGCGTTCAGCCGGTTGATGATCGCGTCTGGCGTGCCCGCCGGCGCAGCCAGGCCCCACCAGTTCACGGTTTCGTAGCCGGGCACGCCCGCCTCGGCGATGGTCGGCACCTCAGGCAGGATGGGGCTGCGCTTCGCGCCCGTGGTGGCCAGCGCTTTCAGCTTGCCGCTGCGGATGAAGGTCGTCGCCTGGATCAGCGAACCCATGCACAAGGGCACCTGTCCCGCCATGACATCGATCAGCGCCGGTGCGCCGCCCTTGTACGGCACGTGGACCATGTTGATGCCGGTCATCGATTTGAGCATTTCGGTGCCGAAATGCGCGTTGCTGCCGACGCCGGTGGACGCGTAGATGATCTGCCCCGGCCGCGCCTTGGCGAGCGCGATCAGTTCCTTGACACTGTTCACTGGAAAGCTGGGCGTCACGACGAGGACGTTGGGCCCGACGCCCAGCATGGCGACCCACGAGAAAGACTTGAGCGGGTCGTAGGGCAGCTTGTGGATCACCGGGTTGGTGGTGAAGGACGTGGAAATCACCAGCAGCGTGTGCCCATCGGGCGGGGCGTTGGCGACCAGTTCGCTGCCGATGATGGAATTGCCGCCGGCGCGGTTGTCGGCGATGAAGGACTTGCCCATGCGCTCCGTCAGTTGCGTGGCGAGCACGCGGCCGACGATGTCGTTGCTGCCGCCGGGCGGGAAGGGAATGATGATGCGCACCGGGCGCGAGGGATAGTCCGGCGTGCCCGCCGCCAGCGCGGCGGGGGCAAGGGCGGGCGTCATCGACAGCAGGAGCAGGGTGCACAGCGATGCGGATCGGGTCATGGTGGTCCTCCGTGACGTGACTGGGCGATTACTCCGGCTTGATGCCGGCTTCCTTGACGACGCGCCCCCACTTCGCCGTTTCAGACGCGATGTACTTGGCGAACTGGTCCGGCCCCATTTCGAAGGACTCGGCGCCCTCGGACTCGAAGCGTTTCTGGGTTTCCGGCGACTTCAGGATGACGACGAGTTCGCCGTGGAGTTTCTTGACGATGTCCGGGGACGTGCCGGCGGGCGCCAGGATGCCCCACCAGTTGTTGGCCTCGTAACCCTTTACGCCGGCTTCGGCAATGGTGGGCACTTCGGGCAGGGCGACCACGCGCTTCGCACCGCCGGTGCCCAGGAGCTTCAGCTTGCCCGAACGGTAGTGCGGGATCAGTTGCAGCAAGGAGCCGGTGCAGAACTGCGTCTGTCCCGAGATCACGTCGATCATCGCCGGGCCACCGCCCTTGAAGGGCACGTGCACGACGTTGATGCCCGCCATGATCCGGAACAGTTCACTCCCAAGGTGCTGGAACGAACCGATGCCCGCGGACGCGTAGTTGAGCGTGCCCGGCTTCGCTTTGGCGAGGGCGACGAACTCCTTGACGTTCTTGACCGGCAGCGAGGGATGCGTGGCCAGCGCGTTGGGCCCGGTTCCCAGCATGGCGACCGGCGCGAAGGATTTCACCGGATCGTACGGCAGCTTGGCGTACATCGAACTGTTGAACGCGTAGGCGACCGAAATGATAAGCAGCGAATAGCCGTCCGGCGGGGACTTTGCGACCAGCTCCGTGCCGATGGTGCCGCCGGCGCCGCCGCGGTTGTCCACCACGAACTGCTTGCCGAGCCGCTCGGTGAGCTGCTCGGCGAGCACGCGGCCGACGATGTCGTTGCTGCCGCCGGGCGGGAAGGGAATGATCATGCGCACGGGCTTGGCGGGCCATTCCTGAGCGGCAGCGGGCAGCGCGGCGAGCGCGCACAGCACGGCGGCGGCGAGGGTGCGCGGTTTGCGTTTGGTTATGCTGTTCATGCGGGCAATCTCCTCTTGATCGTTCTGGGTGCGGTGTGTCTATTCGACCTTCATGTTGGCGACCTTGACGAGCTTCGCCCACTTGTCGATTTCGCTGCGGATGAACGCGGCAAACGCCTCGGGGGAACCGCCGGCCGGCTCGGCCCCCTGGCCCGCGAGCCGTTCGACGACCTCCGGCAGGCGGAGAATGCGGACGACTTCGGTATTGAGCCTGGCGACGATGTCCTTCGGCGTGGCCACCGGCGCGAGGAGTCCGTACCATCCGGCCGCGTTGTAGCCGGGCAGCGTTTCCGCGATGGTCGGCACCCCCGGCAACAGCTTTGACCGCTGCGTGCCGGTGACGCCCAGCGGGCGCACCTTGCCGGCGAACTGTTCAAGATGATGGCCGGCGTCAGTATCGTGCACATCCCGTACAAGGGCAGCGCGCCGGCGCTCACCGCGCTTCTGTCGGGCGAAGTCGACATGAACTTCGAGAACAGCCTGATCGTCATGCCGCACGTCGGCTCCGGCAAGGTGCGCCCGCTGGGCGTCACCGGCACGCA
>CAZXNF010000271.1:0-5456 GCA_964641785.1 uncultured Streptomycetaceae bacterium
CATCGACAGCATATTGCGCGCCACGTGCGGCAGCGTCAGGAGCCGGTTGAGGAAAGTATGGCCGTCGACCAGCAGGAGGCGGCAGCGGTCGTGGGCCACGACGTACGCGGAGACCGACCGACCGTCCACCAGCGACATCTCGCCGGCGCAGTCGCCGGGCGCGATCTCGACGTAGTCATCGGAATCCGGGGTTTCCAGGTGGATGCGCAGCCGGCCACGGATGACCAGCGCGAGGTACTGGTTGCGGTCGCCGGGACGCAGCAGCACTTCGCCTTCCGTGAACTCGCTGACGGGGCAGCTCCCCAGCACCTTCTCAAGCTCGTCGTAGGGCACGTTGCGGAAAATGCGAAAGCTCGAGATGAAGCCGCTGTCGCGGCGGTCGCGGCCGCTGCGCGGCTCGTCGGCAACGACGGCGCCGTCGGTGCGCGTGACCGGGAACGCGCCCGGCTCGGGCGTGCGGCGGTCGGCTCCGCGCGAGGTGCGGGTACCGGCTTCGCCCGCGGCATGCGGGCGGATCTCCATCCGGAAGACGTTGTGCTCGCCATCGCGGTGATAGGTGCAGGCATCGGCAAACTTGCGGACCAGGTGCACGCCCAGTCCGCCCGGCGTGGCGTCCGTCAGCGTCGCGGGTGTATGGGGCGGCGGCAGCAGCAGCGGGTCGAAGGGGCGCCCTGAATCCGTGACGGTGACCGCCACCCCGTCGGGCGCTACCGCACAGCGCAGTTCGAGGGCGCCGGGCGCATAGTCGGGGTAGGCGTAACGGGTGACGTTCTCGACCCATTCGCTGATGCACAGGTCGAGGCGGTAGCTGTCGTCCTCGTCGAGATTGTGTTGCGCCGCGCAGGCGCGTGCCCACGCGCTCGCGGCGGCGATCGCCGCGGGTTGCGCGTGCAAGTGCAGCGGTGGGGAAACGGACTCGGCGGACATGGCGCGCGAGATTCTATCTCGGTGCGCGGCCCCGGCAGGGAGCGTCAGGCGGGAAAGGCTGCGCGGGCGGCCGCCACGTCCGGATAGATCGGGATGATCTGGTCCACGCCGGTGCTGTCGAGCACCTTGCGCACCATGGGCTCGGGTGCCGCCAGCACGAGCTTGCCGCCGCGGGAGGACTGGCCGCGGGCGGCGGTCAGCAGCGTGCGAATGCCGATCGACGCGAGAAAGCTCACCTGCGAAAGGTCGATCACGAGGTTGCGCTTCTGGGTGGTGGTCTGGAAGCCGAACTGCTGGTCGATGGCCTGCGTTCCCTCAAGGTCCATGCGGCCGTCCAGCGCAATCAGGGTCAGGCGTTCGTCCAGTTCCGTTACGGACATCTTCATTGTGACTCCTTTACGACAGGCCCCGAAGCTACCGTCTGATTGTTACCGTTCTGTTACCGCCGCCCGCCGGATTTCCGGAATACCACGATCCGGTTGCTGTTCGTGCCCAGACGGTTGTTGGCCACGCCCCAGATGTTGGCCGTTTTGGTAAAGCGTTGCCGGTTGATCAGCACGGCGTTGCACGCGAACCCTGCGGCAAGCCCGAGCGGAATCACGTGGTCCTCCAGCCGGACGGCGCCTTTGCGGACTTCGCCGACCTCGAAGGCAAGCCAGCCCCCCGGCGCGGTGACGCGATGGATCTCCGCGAACACTGGCTGCATGGCGGCCTGCCAGTCAGCGACCGTGCGCGACATGGTGATGCCGCGGCCGATTTTCTTCGCGTCATATCCGTTAAACCAGCAGCGCAGCCAATTGTCCTTCGCGTAGTTCACGACGTCGAGGAAGGGCGGCGAGGTCACGGTCAGCCGGACGGAGCCGCTGCGCAGGCTCGGTACGGTGGCGGCGGGGCCGGTGGTCAGCTGCGCGCCGCTGGCCGCCTGCCTTAGCAGCGCCCGCGATTCAGGCATCAATCCGCTTTGCAGTACCCGGGACTTGCGCAGGATCAGCGCGCGGACATCGCGGTACTCCGGTTTCTGCCCGAGCCGCCGGTTGATGCGCTGCTGGTCTTGCGGCGAAACCGCCTGGTTGGGCGGCAGTGTGTAAACGGAAAAGAAACCCGGGGAATGGCCGCTGAGACGGTTCGTGGCCACCATGCGGATCCACCCGTCGACGTCGTCCTCCTCGCCGCGTCGCGCCCGGCGCGCGAGATAGCGGCGCAGGGCGAGCAGTTCGCGCAGCGTGTCGCGGTGGTAGAACATGGACAGATCGGGCGCCGTCGCCGGCGCGCGCGACCAGGCGATTTCGCCGAGACGGCGCTCGATGGCGTCGAGGGAGGGCGCGGCCAGCCGCGGTTCCACCAGAATGCGGGCCAGCGGGCTCGTGTCGTTGGCAGACACCCGCCGGCCGCGCAAGGCCGCTTCCAGTGCGGTGGTGCCGCGGCCGCTGAACGGATCGTAGACGCGGTCGCCGGGCGTGGTGAGCCGTTCGATGAAGTAGGCCGGGAGCTGCGCCTTGAAGCAGGCGCGGTAGGCGATTTCGTGCAGGCGCGAGGCCTGGCGCTGGCGGGCCGTCCACAACTCTCCTGCGTAAACGGGGATCCGCGTGCCGAGCGCCTCGACCGGCGGCAGCGCGGTGACCCGCGCGCCTCGCAGCAGCACGCTCGCGGCGGCACTACGCAAGGCGTTCGTCGAGCGCTTCAATCCAGTGGCGTACCGGCAGGCCGGTCGCGGATTGCAGGTGGAGCTGGCAGCCGATGTTGGCGGTGAGGATCGCGGCGGGCGCGCCGGCTTCGAGCGCGGCGATCTTGTTGGCGAGCAGTTGCTGCGAGAGTTCCGGCTGCGTCAGCGAGTAGGTACCCGCAGAACCGCAGCACAGGTGCGCGTTCGCCACCGGCGTCAGGGTGAAGCCGAGGCCGGCGAGAAGGGATTCCGCGCGGCCCTTGAGCTTCAGACCATGCTGCAGCGTGCAGGGAGGGTGGAAAGCGAAGGATGAGGGATGAGGGATGAGGGATGAGGGCAGCAAGGCTTTCAGCCGTTCCTGCTCGGGTTCGATCACCTCCAGCAGGTCTTTCGCCAGCGCGGACACGCGCGCGGCTTTCGCCGCATAGGCCGCATCGTGGGCGAGCAGATGGCCGTAGTCCTTGACCATCGTGCCGCAGCCGCTGGCCGTTACGACGATCGCTTCGACGCCGGCTTCGATCTCTGGCCACCACGCGTTGATGTTGCGGCGCATGGCGTCCAGACCGTCGGCCTGCGCGTTGAGATGGTAGGCGACGGCGCCGCAGCAGCCCGCCTGCGGCACGCGCGCGAGTGCGATGCCCAGCCGGTCGAGCACGCGCGCGGCGGCGGCATTGGTGTCCGGCGCGCCGTCGCGCTGGCCGCAGCTTTCGAGCACCAGCATGCGTCGCGCGTGCGCGCGGACAGGCCACGCGCCTGTCTCGCGCCGCAGCGGCAGCTTTTTCGCCAGCGCCGCAGGCATCAGCGGTCGCACCAGCCGGCCAAGGCCGACCAGCGCCGAAAACAGGGCGCGCCTTGGAATCAGCGCGCGCAGCGCAACGCGTTGGGCGGTGTCGAGCGGGCCGCGACCGACGCGCTCGTCCACGATCGGCCGGCCGATGTCGAGCAGCCGGCCATACTGGACGCCCGAGGGGCAGGTCGTTTCGCACGAGCGGCATTGCAGGCAGCGGTCGAGGTGCAGCTGCGTCTGCGCGGTGGGCACCGCGCCTTCCAGCACTTCCTTGATGAGATAGATGCGGCCGCGCGGGCCGTCGAGTTCGTCGCCAAGAAGCTGGTAGGTCGGACAGGTGGCCGTGCAGAAACCGCAATGCACGCACTTGCGCAGGATGGCGTCGGCTTCCCGGCCTTCCGGCGTGTCCTTGATGAAGGCGGCGAGGTTGGTTTGCATTATGTGCGAGAGGCGTGAGGCGAGAGGCGTGAGGCGTGTTTCCGCACGCCGGCTTGCGCAAAGAGCGTGGTGTTGATCGTTTTACGCCTCACGCTTCACGTCTCACCAGTCAGGGTAGAGCCGGCCGTGGTTGAAGATGCCCGCCGGATCGAAGGTCTGTTTCAACTTGCGGTGCAAAGTCAGCAGTCCCGGCGCGAGCGGGTGGAAGGTGCCCGCGGACTTGTCCGGTGCGCGAAAGAGGGTGGCGTGGCCGCCCGCTGCGGCGGCTGCGGCACGGATGGCTGCCGCCGGGGTCTCGCTTTTCAACCAGCGTTGCGCACCGCCCCACTCGATGAGCTGACTGCCGGGAAAGGCGAGCGGCGGTGTGGCGGAGGGCAGGGACAGCCGCCACAGCGGCGTTTCGCCCGCGGTGAAGAAGGGGTCCGTCTGCTCGCGTACGCTGTGCCAGAAGGCGGCGGCTGCGGTGGGTTCGACGGCATCACCGCCTAGTTTTCGCACTGCCGCGTCGACCGCCGCGCGGGCGCCCGACAGCCGCACGCGGACATCACCGGCATGCCAGGCCGTTGCGCTGACCGGCAGCGGTTTGCCGCCCCATTCGTTGAAGGTACGGATGGCGGTGGCCTCGTCCAGCTTCAGGTGCAGGGTGGCTTCGGCGACCGGCAGGGGCAGGACCTTGAGCGAGACTTCAAGGATCACCCCGAGCGTGCCGAGCGAGCCGGTCATGAGGCGCGAGACGTCGAAGCCGGCGACGTTCTTCATCACTTGTCCGCCGAAGCGCAGATCGTCGCCCTTGCCGTCGAGCACGCGGACGCCCAGCACGAAATCGCGGGCGGAACCGGCGGCGGTGCGGCGCGGACCCGACAGGCCGGCGGCGATGCAGCCGCCCACAGTGGCGCCCGGGCCGAAGTGCGCGGGTTCGAAGGGCAGCAGCTGACCCTTGGCGGTGAGTGCGGCTTCCAACTCTGTGAGCGGCGTGCCGCAGCGGGCGGTGACGACCAGTTCGGTCGGTTCATAGTCGACGATACCGCGGTACGCCGCGACGTCCAGCGGCTCGCCGGTGGCGGCGTTGCCGTAGAACGCCTTGCTGCCGCCGCCGCGGATATTCAGTGCGCGCTTGCCGGCTGCGGCGTCGCGGATGTGGGCGGCGAACTGGTCGATCATGTCAAAACCGGGGCAGTTCCGGATGCGCCGTCTGCCCCGCGTGCACGTGCATCTGGCCGAACTCCGCGCAGCGATGCAAGGTCGGCACCGCCTTGCCGGGATTGAGCAGTCCGTGTTCGTCGAACGCGGTCTTGACGGCCCGGAACAGCGCGAGTTCCTTCGGTGCGAACTGCGCGCACATGTGGCCGACCTTCTCGACGCCAACGCCGTGCTCGCCGGTGATGGTGCCGCCGACCTTGATGGTCAGGTCGAGGATCTCGCCGCCGAAGGCTTCGGTGCGTTCCAGTTCGCCGGGCTTGTTAGCGTCATACAGGATTAGCGGGTGCAGGTTGCCGTCGCCGGCGTGGAACACGTTGGCGCAGCGCAGGCCGTATTTCTTTTCCATGTTGGCGATGCCGCGCAGCACTTCGGCGAGACGTTTGCGCGGAATGGTGCCGTCCATGCAGTAGTAGTCGGGCGAGATGCGGCCGACTACTACTG
>CAZXNF010000272.1:0-5446 GCA_964641785.1 uncultured Streptomycetaceae bacterium
ATCATCGCCCGCGAGACCGTCAAGGCCATGCGCAAGAACGTGCTCGCCAAGTGCTACGGCGGCGACATCTCGCGCAAGAAGAAGCTGCTCGAAAAACAGAAGGCCGGCAAAAAACGCATGAAACAGGTCGGCAGCGTGGAGATCCCGCAGGAAGCCTTCCTTGCGATTCTGCAGGTGGACAAATAGATGGCACGCAAGATGAGAGCGATAGACGAGAGAAGAAAGACGAGGCTGCGGTCGTGAATTTTGCACTCATCATGTTTATTGCATTACTCGTCACGGGCTTGGTCGTGCTTGCCGACAAGCTGTATTTTGCCAAGGGGCGGGCGGCGGAGAGCAAGGAGCCCTGGTGGATCGAGTATCCGAAGAGCTTCTTCCCGGTCATCCTCGTGGTCTTCCTGCTGCGCTCCTTCCTGGTGGAGCCCTTCAAGTACCCGTCCGGGTCCATGCTCTCCACGCTGCTGGTCGGCGATTTCATCCTGGTCAACAAGTTCACCTATGGCATCCGCCTGCCGGTCCTCAACACCAAGGTGATCGAGGTCGGGCAGCCAGCGCGCGGCGACGTCATGGTGTTCCGCTACCCGGAGGACCCGTCCTTCGATTACATCAAGCGCGTGGTCGGCCTGCCGGGGGACACCGTGGCCTACCGGCACAAGCGCCTGTCGATCAACGGGCAGGAAGTGCCGGTGCAGCCGGACGGCCAGTTCAGCTACACGGAATCGTCACTGCAATACGTCACGGCCGACCGCTACCTGGAGACGCTGGGCACGCACCAGCACGCCATTCTGGTCCAGCCGGATGTCCCGCCGCTGTTCCTGCATCGCGTGGCCACGTTCCCCTCACGCGGCAATTGCAATTACAATGAGTCCGGCTTTACCTGCACAGTGCCTGCTGGGCACTATTTCGTGCTGGGCGACAACCGGGACTCCAGCCTGGACAGCCGTTACTGGGGGTTCGTGCCCGACCAGAACGTGGTCGGCAAAGCCTTCCTGATCTGGTGGCACTTCGGGGAGTGGCGCCGCATCGGCACCGTGATCCAATGACCGACCGAAAGACGAGGCCATGATGATGAATGTCAGCAAGCAGCGCGGTGTTTCCCTGGGCGGACTGATCGTCGTGCTGTTCCTCCTGATCTTCGTGGTCCTGCTAGGGTTCAAGGTGGTGCCGCCGGTCCTCGAGTACAACAACATCAAGCGCAACCTGAAGGCCATTGCGTCCGCGCCGGAAAACGCGAACGCCGCACGCGGCCAGATCGATGCCGCGTGGTCACGCTACCAGCTCATCGACAACATCCAGAACTTTACCGGCCAGGACATCGTCATGAGCAAGGAGGGCGGCGTGCTGGTGCTGAGCGGTTCTTACTCGGTCAAGGTGCCGCTGTTCGCCAACGTCAGCGTGGTGATGGATTTCAATCCGACGTCCGAAGGAAAGTAGCGGCCTCAGCGCCAGGAATGAACCCTTCCGGCATCGCGACCCTCATCGGCCACGAGTTTCGCGACCTCGCGCTCCTCGACCGTGCGCTGACCCACCGCAGCGCCGACGCCGTCCACAACGAGCGCCTCGAGTTCCTGGGGGATGGCGTGCTGAACTGCGCGGTGGCCGCCGAACTCTACCGCCGCTTCCCTGCATTGCCAGAAGGCGAACTGTCCCGCTTGCGGGCGCATTTCGTGAATCAGCAGACCCTCGCCGAACTCGCCGCGGGACTGGGACTGGGCGCCGCGCTGCGCCTGGGTGAAGGCGAGCGCCGAAGCGGCGGGGCGCAGCGGCCCTCCATCCTCGCGGACGCCCTCGAAGCGCTGCTCGGCGCGGTCTTCCTCGACGCCGGCTTCGATGCCGCCTGCGGCGTGGTCGGACGCCTGTATGCGGAACTGCTCGAGCGGGCCGATCCGCTGGAACTGGGCAAGGACCCGAAGACGCGGCTGCAGGAGTGGCTGCAGGGTAAGCGTCTGCCTCTGCCCCTGTATGCGGTGGTTGCCACCCGCGGCGAAGCCCATGCGCAGACCTTTGAGGTCGAATGCCGCGTCCCCGCGTTCGGCATCCGCACGCTCGGCACCGGCGCGAGCAGGCGCAGCGCCGAGCAGTCCGCCGCTGCTGCGGCTTGTGATCAGGTCTCCACGCGCTGACCGATGGCGGATCCCTTTCATGCCGGGACGGTCGCCATCGTCGGGCGGCCCAACGTCGGCAAGTCGACGCTGCTGAACCGCCTGGTCGGCGCCAAGATCTCGATCGTGTCGGCGCGCGCGCAGACGACGCGCGCCCGCATCACCGGCATCCTGACGCGTCCGTCGGTGCAGCTGGTGTTCGTCGACACGCCGGGCTTCCAGCGCGAGCACAGCGGGGCGCTCCACCAGATGATGAACCGCAGCGTGCGTAGTACGCTGGGCGAAGTCGACGTGGTGCTCGCCGTCTACGAGGCCTTGCGCTACGGCGCGGCCGACGAAGCCGTCACGGCGCTGTTGCCGCGCGACCGGCCGGTGCTGGCGGTCATCAACAAGACCGACCGCGCCAAGGACAAGCGCAGCGTGCTCCCGTACCTGGCCAATCTGGCGCAGGCCTTTCCCTTCCGCGAACTGGTGCCGGTGTCGGCGACGCGCGGCGACCAGGTCGAAGACCTGATCGCCGCCACGGCGCAGCTGCTGCCGGTACAGCCGGCCCTCTACGGCGAGGACGAGATCACCCTGGCCTCCGAGCGCTTCCTCGCCGCCGAGATGGTGCGCGAGAAGCTGTTCCGCGCGCTAGGCGACGAACTGCCGTACAAGCTGGCGGTTGAGATTGAGGCCTTCAAGCAGGAAGGGCAGTTGCGGCGCATCAACGCCGCCATCGTGGTGGACAAGGATTCCCAGAAGCCCATCGTGATCGGCAAGGGCGGGGAGCGCCTGAAGGCGATCGGTACCGCCGCGCGCCGCGATATGGAGAAGCTGTTCGGCGGCAAGGTGCACCTGGAACTGTGGGTGCGCATCCGCAGCGGCTGGGCGGACGACGCGAGGGCGCTGGCCCGCTTCGGCTATGAGTAGCAACACGGCCGGCGACCGGGTGCGCGTCGATGGCGAGCCCGGCCTGGTGCTGCACACCTATCCCTTCCGCGAATCGAGCCTGATCGTCGAGGCGTTCACGCGTCAGTACGGGCGCGTGGGGCTGGTCGCCAGGGGCGCGCGGCGCCCGCGCTCGGCCCTGCGCGGCACACTGCTCGCCTTCCAGCCCCTGGTGCTGGCCTGGTCCGGCAAGTCTGAGCTGAAAACACTGCACAGCGCGGAATGGCGCACCGCGCCGCTGCAGGTACGCGGCCGTGCGCTGCTGTGCGGGTTTTACCTGAACGAATTGCTGATCAAGCTGCTCGCGCGCGACGCACCGCACGAGGGATTGTTCGAGGCCTACCTCGCAGCACTCGGGCAACTGGCGCAAGGCCAGCGGGTCGAAGCGGTGTTGCGCAGCTTCGAAATGGCCCTGCTGCGGGAACTCGGCTACGCGCTGCCGCTGGATCGCGATAGCCGCAGCGGGGAGGCGATCGCCGAAGAGGCGCGCTACGTGTACGTGGTCGAGCAGGGGCCGGTGCGCGTGAACGGATCGCCGCAGGAAAACCGGCTAGAATTGCAGGGCCGTACGCTGATCGACATGCAGAACGGCCTGTTCGACGATGCGCTCACGCTGCAGCAGTCCAAGCAGCTGATGCGCATCCTCATCAATCATTACTTAGGCGACCAGGTACTGCATACCCGCCAGCTACTGCGCGATCTTGCCGCGTTCTGAATCTTTCCGCACCCCGCATCTCGTACCCCGTACCGCATGACCCGCCTCAGCGTCAATTTGAACAAAGTCGCGCTGCTGCGCAACCAGCGCACGCTCGGCATCCCGAGCGTGACGGGGGCGGGGCGCACTGCGCTCGACGCCGGCGCCCACGGCATCACCGTGCATCCGCGTCCGGACGGCCGCCACGTTCGCAACGACGACGTGCCCGCGCTTGCCGCGCTGCTCGCGCATTACCCCCGGGCCGAGTTCAACATCGAGGGCAATCCCTTCCACAACCTGCTCGAGGCGGTGCAGAGCGTGCGCTGCGACCAGTGCACGCTGGTGCCCGATGAAAGCGGCGCTTTCACCTCCGATCACGGTTGGGATCTCGCGCGCGACGGCGCTCGCCTGCGGCCCGTCATCGCGCAGTTGAAGCAACGTGGCATCCGCGTGAGCCTGTTCATGGACCCGGTGCCGGCAGCGATGGGCGCTGCCGCGGCGCTGGGCGCCGACCGCGTCGAGCTGTACACCGAGCCTTATGCAAAAGCCTTCGGCACCGCCGCGGAAGGGGCCGAGCTCGTCCGCTACCGCGCGGCCGCTCAGGCCGCGCACGCAGCAGGGCTGGGCATCAACGCGGGGCACGACCTCAACCGGGCGAACCTGCCGGTGTTTCTGCGCACGGTGCCGGGCGTGCTGGAAGTGTCGATCGGCCATGCGCTGATCGCCGACGCGCTGGAACTGGGACTGGCGGAGACCGTGCGCCAGTATCTGCTGGCGACGGCGGGCACATGATCTACGGCATCGGCATCGACGTGATCGAACCGGCGCGGGTGGCGCGCGTGCTCGAACGTTTCGGTGATCGCTTCGTGCGGCGGGTGCTTACGCCGCGCGAGCGGCCCGGCTACGCCAAGACCGCGCAGCCCGTGCTGTTCCTGGCCAACCGCTTCGCCGCCAAGGAGGCGTTCTCCAAGGCCATGGGCACCGGTTTCCGCTACCCGGTGACCCTGCAGTGCATCAGCATCGTGTCCGACCGGCTGGGCAAACCGGGCTTCGAATTTCATCCCAATCTCGCGGCGCTGGTCAGCGAACGCGGCATCCAGGGCCACCACCTGACGATCAGCGACGAGAAGAGCCTCGCCTGCGCCTGCGTGGTGCTGGAGAAATAAGCTCCCATGAGCGCATCCCAATCGCTGCCGCTGGGCCCGGTCATGCTCGACGTAGCCGGTACCACACTGACCGATGAAGACCGGCGGCGCCTGCGGCATCCATTGACCGGCGGCGTCATCCTGTTCGCGCGCAACTACGCGTCGCCGGCGCAGGTCGCCGCGATGACCGCGGAAATCCACGCGCTGCGTGATCCGCCGCTGCTGGTGGCGGTGGACCACGAAGGCGGCCGCGTGCAGCGCTTTCGCGACGGCTTCACCGCTTTGCCGCCGATGCGCGCCCTCGGCGCGATCTGGGACCACGACCCGCGCCGCGCCGGCCAGCTCGCTTTCGATACCGGCTACGTGCTGGCGGCGGAACTGCGCGCCTGCGGCGTGGACTTTTCCTTCGCGCCGGTGCTGGACCTCGATTACGGCGCTAGCGGGGTGATCGGCGACCGCGCTTTTCATGCCAGGCCGGAGGCGGTCTCCGAGCTCGCCGGGCGGCTGGTGTCCGGCATGCGCCGCGCCGGCATGGCCGCGGTCGGCAAGCATTTCCCCGGGCATGGGTATGTGCG
>CAZXNF010000273.1:0-5415 GCA_964641785.1 uncultured Streptomycetaceae bacterium
GTCCTGCGCAACATGGGCGTGGCGCTGGGCCACACGCTGCTCGCCTACGACTCCCTCGCCAAGGGGCTTGGCAAGCTGGAAGCCAACCCGGCGCGGCTGGCGGGCGACCTGGAAGCGAACTGGGACGTGCTGGCCGAGCCGATCCAGACCGTCATGCGCCGCTACGGCGTCGCGGGCGCCTACGAGCAGTTGAAGGAACTGACGCGCGGCAAGGGTGGCATCACTAGGGAAGCGCTCGCGGCCTTCATCCAGGGCCTGGCGCTGCCGGACGCGGAGAAGAAGCGCCTGCTGGCGCTGACGCCCGCCACCTACATCGGCAAGGCGGCGGAGCTCGCGCGGAAGATATAAGGACGCTCCGTCCGGCGCGAACGGGGTTACCGGTAGACGTCTTTGCGGTGCCCGACCTTGAAGATCGTCACCGCATGGAGACGGTCATCGATCAGGTAGATGATGCGGTACTGTCCCTGTCGGACGCGATATCGGTCCGCTTAACCTGCCAGCTGCTCTGCCCAGGGTGCCCGGGGATCCGCTACGAGCGCCTGGATGCGCTGCACGACGCGCTGGCGGTCGGCTTTGGTGCCCAGCGCCTCGATTTCCCTGATGGCCGAGGCCTTGATCGAAAGCCTATAGCCGGCCACGCCGCTTCAGGCCCTGGACGAACGTATCGAAAGACACGCTCTTCTCGTTCGTTCTTTCGGTGAAGGACGCAAGATCTTCCGCATCCTCGGCGAGAATCGCCTTGACCGCATCATTGACCATGTCGGAAATCGACCGGTCCGAGGCAGCGACCCTGAGACGAAGCGCGCGATGAACGTCGGCCTCGAAATAGACGGTGGCGCGTTTCTGGGTAGCCATGAACCACAATCTGACGCTATAACGTCATGACGTCAAGGCGTTGCCGCGCGCGGGAAACGGCGGCGGTGCCCTCAGTTCCTCAGCACGGAACTTCCGCTTCCACCAGTTGCGCGAACGCTGCTACTGCGAACACCATCTTCATGTTGCGTCCCCGCCAAACTTTCCGTTGATTGCCGCCAGCGAACTTCGTCAGGCGCTCCTGGTTTTACGGTGCCGCAGCCACTCCACCACCAGCGGCAGGCAGGACAGCACGATGATGCCAATGATCACCAGCGTCAGGTTCTGCTTGACCCAGGGCATGTTGCCGAAAAGGTAACCGGCAAGCCCGAGCGATCCGACCCACAGCACCGCCCCGCCGACATTGAAGGCGAGGAAGTGCGGGTAGTGCATGGTGCCGATGCCGGCGACGAAGGGCGCGTAGGTGCGGATGATGGGCACGAAGCGCGCGATGACAATGGCCTTGCCGCCGTGTTTTACGTAGAAGGCGTGCGCGCGATCGAGATGCTGGTGGTTGAGCCAGCGGGACTCCGTGGAGCGGAAGATTCGCGGGCCGACGTAGCGGCCGAACGAATAGTTCACGGAATCGCCGATCACCGCGGCGGCAATCAGCACCGCCGCCGTCACGCCCGGATCGAGGATCCCGGCGGCGGCCAGCGCGCCGCACACGAACATCAGCGAATCGCCGGGAAGGAAAGGCAGGAAGACGAGGCCCGTCTCGCAGAACACGATCGCGAACAGGATCGCGTAAACCCACACCCCGTAGTGTTCGACCACCCACGCGAGGTGGCGGTCGAGGTGCAACGCGATATCGAAGGCCTGCTGCAGAAGCTCCAAACCCGCCGCCCCGGGGTCAGACGACCGCTTCTTCGCGGCGCTTTTCGGCCTGCGCGAGGTCGTCGCGGGTGACGCCCAGCCACATGACGATGGGGCTCGCCACCAGCACCGAGGAGTAGATGCCGAAGCAGATGCCGATGGTCAGCGCGAGTGCGAAGTAGTGCAGCGCCTCGCCGCCAAAGATCAGCATCGAGGTCACCATGAGCTGGGTGGAGCCGTGGGTGATGATGGTGCGCGACATGGTAACGGTGATCGCGTTGTCGATCACCTGCGTCACCGGCGCGTGCCGGAACTTGCGGTTGCGGAAATTCTCGCGGATCCGGTCGAATACCACCACCGATTCGTTGACCGAGTAGCCGAGGATGGCCAGCACCGCCGCCAGCACCGGCAGGGAAAACTCCCAGCCGAAGAGCGAGAAACAGCCGAGGATGATGATCACGTCGTGCAGATTGGCGACGATGGCGGCGAGGCCGAACTTCCACTCAAAGCGGAACCACAGGTAGATGACGATGCCGAGCGACACGAAGAGCAGCGCGAGCGCGCCGCTTTCAAACAGCTCCTTGCCGACTTGCGGACCGACGAATTCGGTGCGTCGGAGTTCGACCTTCGGCTCCGCCCTGCGCAGATCCTCCATCACCTGCTCGGACAGCCTGGCGCTGGTGACGCCCGCCTTGACCGGGAGCCGGATCAGCACGTCCCTGGAGGACCCGAAGTTCTGCACCGAGGCCTCGGTGAAGCCAAGCTGCGCTACACCGGCGCGGATCTTGTCGAGGTCGGGCGCCTCCGGATACGACACTTCCATCACCGTACCGCCGGTAAAGTCCACGCCGAAGTTGAGGCCCTTGACCGCCAGCGCGCCGACCGCGACCAGGAACGTGACCACCGAGATCACGTTGAACACCAGCGCGTGCTTCATGAACGGGATGTCGCGCTTGATGCGGAAGAATTCCATCTGGTCTCTGCCTATTCGGTAGTGGACGGCATTAGATTGCCGTCGAAATCACTTTTCCCCGTCCTTCGGGTCTTTTTTTTTGTCAGTCGGCCGCCAGATCTGGCCGATGGAAAGGGCGGTCAGCTTGCGGCGGTTGCCGTACCAGAGGTTGGCCTGCGCGCGCGCGACGACCACCGCGCTGTACATGGAGGTCAGGATGCCCAGGCACAGCACCACGGCGAAGCCCTTGACCGGTCCTGAACCGAAGGCGAACAACGCAAGGCCGGCGATCAGCGTCGTCGCGTTGGAGTCGATGATCGTGCCCCAGGCGCGGTCGAAGCCCGCGTTGATGGCTGCCTGCGGCGTGACGCCGTTGCGCAGTTCCTCGCGGATCCGCTCGTTGATCAGCACGTTGGCGTCGATCGCCATGCCGATGGTGAGCGCGATGCCGGCCATGCCGGGCAGCGTCAGCGTGGCCTGCAGCATGGACAGCAGCGCGATCAGGAACAGCAAATTGGCCGCCAGCGCAACAACCGAAAACACGCCGAACAGCGCGTAATACCCAATCATGAACACCGAAATGGCGGCAAAGCCAATCCACGTGGAATGGAAGCCGACGGCGATGTTTTCCTTGCCGAGGCTGGGGCCGACCGTGCGCTCCTCGACGATCTCCATGGGGGCCGCGAGCGAACCGGCGCGCAGCAGCAGCGCGAGATCGCTGGCCTCCTTGGTCGTGAAACGGCCGCTGATCTGGAAACGCCCGCCCAGTTCGGCCTGGAAGACCGGCGCGGTGATGACTTCGGGCTTGCCCTTTTCGATCAGCAGCACCGCCATGCGCCGACCGACGGAGCCCGTCGAGGCCTCCTTCATCTGGCGCGCACCCTGCCCGTCGAGTTCGATGTTGACGATCGGCCGCTGGTCCTGCGAATCGAAGGACGGCGAAGCGTTGGTCAGGCGCTCGCCGGTGATGATCGGCTGCTTGGCCAGCAGCAGCGATTCCTTGACGCGGCCGTCCGTGCTGAAGTGCAGCTCGGTGCCGAAGGGCGGCACACCGCCGCGCGCCTGTTCGATTTTGTCTGGCGCGTAGTCGCGGCCGTTGGGCTCGCTCGCCTGCGCCTCGACCATGCGGAACTCAAGAGTCGCGGTGCGGCCCAGGATGTCCTTGGCGCGCGCGGTATCCTGCACGCCCGGGAGCTGCACGACGATGCGGTCCACGCCCTGCTGCTGGATGATGGGCTCGGCCACGCCCAGCTCGTTGACGCGGTTGCGCAGCGTGGTGATGTTCTGCTCGACCGCCGACTTCTGCGTGGTGGTGACCGCCTCCGGCGTGAGCGTTGCGGAGATGCGGAACTCGCCGCCCGCCTCGCTGGTGCGCAGCAAGAGATCCGGCGAAATTTTGCGGATCTCGGACTCCGCCTGCTCCCGCGCCGCGGCGTCGCGCAGACGGACAACAATCGTCTCGCCCTCGCGCACGATGGCGGCGCCGGAAATCTTGGCGTCGCGCAGGGCCGTGCGGATGTAGGCGAGCTGCCCGTCGAGGCGCTTGGCGATGGCCGTCTTGAGGTCCACCTGCAGCAGAAAGTGGATGCCGCCGCGCAGGTCCAGCCCCAGGTACATGGGGAGGGCGCCGATGCGTGTCAGCCACTGCGGGGAATTCGACACCAGGTTCAGCGCAACGATGTAAGAGGGATTGGCCGGATCCGGATTGAAGACGGCATTCAGCGCGTCCTTGGCCTTCAGCTGGGAATCCGTGTCGTTCAGCCGCACGCGGATCGACTGCGGGTCGGTGCTGATGCCGTCCATCGCGAGACCTGCGGCCTTGAGGGTCTGCTCGATGGTCTGGAGTTGGCTCGGCCCCATCTGGATCGTCGCCCGCAGCGGCGACACCTGGACCGCCGGCGCCTCGCCGAAGAAATTGGGCAGCGTGTAGAGGAAGCCCGCGACCAGGGTGGCGGCCACGAACAGGTACTTCCAGAGCGCGTATCGATTCATTGCTTGGCCGTAAGGCGTGACACGGGTGCGTGCGAGGGGCAGGGGTTGGCGCGGTAGCGCCTCACGCCGGTCGCCTCACTCCTCACGAACTTTTGAGCGTGCCCTTGGGCAATACGATCTGCACCGCCGGACGCTGCACCTGGATTTCGACACTGGGGGCGATCTGCAGCGTCACCGCGGTGTCGTCGATCTTCGTGATGCGGCCCATCAGGCCGCCGGCGGCGACGACTTCGTCGCCCTTCTGCAGCTGCTCGATCATCGCCTTGTGTTCCTTGGCGCGCTTCATCTGCGGCCGGATCATGATGAACCACAGCACAACGAACATCAGGATGATGGGCACCATGCCGAGCAAACCACCGTCGGCGCCGCCCGTTACGGACTGGGCCCAAGCTTCGGAAATCATTTCATCGCTCCTCGTCGGGCCATGGACAGGAAGGGGGCCCGGAAAAAGGGGGCGATTCTAGCATGCGTCCGGCGGGCTGTCCCTGCGCATGTCCCTGAATTCGGTAATGAAATCAGGCAGGCTGCCTGCGGCGATCGCGTCGCGTAGGCCGCGCATGAGTTCCAGGTAATAGTAAAGATTATGAAGCGTGTTCAGACGGGCCCCGAGAATCTCGTTGGCGCGCTGCAGGTGGTGCAGGTAGGCGCGCGAGAAATGGCGGCAGGTGTAGCAGCCGCAGGCCGGATCGACCGGGCCGGTGTCGTCGCGGTAACGGCTGTTGCGCAGCTTGACCGTGCCGTAGCGCGTGTAGAGCCAGCCGTTGCGCGCGTTCCGCGTGGGCAGCACGCAATCGAACATGTCC
>CAZXNF010000274.1:0-5392 GCA_964641785.1 uncultured Streptomycetaceae bacterium
GCCACGACCTGCTCGCGCGTCAGCTCGTAAACCTGGCCGCGCTTGAGGCGCGGCGGCAGCGTCAGCGGTCCGAAACGCACGCGCATCAGCCGCGAAATCCGCGCACTGACCGCCTCGAACAAGCGGCGCACGATGCGGTTGCGCCCTTCCCGCGTCTGCACCACATACCACTGGTTCACCCCGCGGCCGCCGCGCATCACCAGTTGCTCGAGTTTGGCCGGCCCATCCTTCAGCTTGATGCCGCCGGTGAGCTGCTCGGTCTGTTCCGGGGTCAGCGTGCCCAGCACGCGCACCGCATACTCGCGTTCCAGCGCGAAGCGCGGGTGCGCGAGCCGGTTCGCGAGGTCGCCCGAGGTGGTGAAGACCAGCAGGCCGCAGGTGTTGTAGTCGAGACGGCCGACCGACAGCCATTTGGCCCCGCGCACGCGGGGCAGATGGGAGAACACCGTCGGGCGGCCCTGCGGATCGTCGCGGGTAGTGATCTCGCCTTCGGGCTTGTGGTACAGCAGCACGCGCGCGTTGCGCGCTTCCGACGGCACCCGCACATGCTGGCGTCCCACCTGGACTTCATCCCCGGGTCCCACGCGGGCGCCGATGGTCGCCACCTCGCCGTTGATCCGTACTTTGCCCTCGCGGATCCACTGCTCCATGTCGCGGCGCGAACCCATCCCGGATTGCGCCAGCGCCTTGTGCAGCTTCTGGGTGGGAGCGGCCTCCGTGGTCGGTCGGGGGGTGCGGCGCGGCATCGTCGTCAGCCCGCCATCGCCAGCGGCCGGCGCTCGATCAGCGCCTGCGCCAGTGTCCCGCTGTCCACATGCTCCAGTTCTCCGCCGACCGGCAGGCCGCGCGCGATCCGGCTGACCTTCGGCCCATCCTCACCGCGCGCGAGCAGGAGCTCAGCCACGTAATGCGCGGTTGCCTCGCCTTCCACCGTGAAGTTGGTCGCGAGCACTACTTCGCGCACCACGCCGTCGCAGGCGCGCGTCAGCAGCCGGTCCAGGTGGATGTCGCGCGGGCCCACGCCATCAAGCGGCGACAGCCGGCCCATCAGCACGAAGTAGAGACCGCTGTAGCAATGCGCCTGCTCCATCATCAGCAGGTCCGCCGGCGTTTCCACCACGCACAGCAGCGACGCATCGCGCCGCTTTGAAGCGCACAGCGTGCAGAGCTCTTCCTCGGTATAGGTGTTGCACTTCTCGCAGTGCCGGATGCGCGCCGCGGCCTGCGCCAGCGCACCCGCAAGCCGCGCGGCACCCGGGCGGTCGCGCTGCAGGAGATGGAAAGCCATGCGCTGGGCGGACTTCGGCCCCACCCCGGGCAGGCAGCGCAGGGCGATGATGAGTTCTTCGAGAGAGGAGGAATTTTTCATCAAGGGATGAGGGATGAAGGATGAGGGATGAAGGGTGAGAACACTGCTGTTCCCTCATCCTTCAACCTTCCGCCCTCATCCCTATTCGCTAGAACGGCAGTTTCATACCCGGCGGCAGGCCCATGCCGGCGGCAATGCCGCCCATTTTTTCCTGCACCGTCGCCTCCACCTTGCGCACCGCATCGTTCACGGCGGCGGCGACCAGATCCTCCAGCATGTCCTTGTCGTCGCCAACGAGGCTGGGATCGATGGTCACGCGCTTCACGTCGTGCCGGCAGGTCATCACGACCTTCACCATGCCGGCGCCGGACTGCCCCTCCACCTCCTGGGCGGCCAGCTGCTCCTGCATCTTCTGCATGTTCTCCTGCATCTGCTGGGCCTGCTTCATCAGCCCGGACAAGCCGCCTTTCATCATGCCGATCTCCCGTCCATTGATCTTTCATGCATTCGAATCAGCGAATGCGTGCCATTCTCTCCCTCTCCCTCCGGGAGAGGGTCGGGGTGAGGGGCAGCGCGTTCCGGCTGTCGTTTGTTTCGCAACGCGCTGGCGCTACTGCAAGAGTTTGATGGTCGAGGGCACCACGCGCCCCCCGAAGTCGTTCTTCAGTTCCCGCACGAAAGGGTCGTCGTCGAGCGCGCTGGCCGCGTCCGCCGTGCGCGCGGACGTTTCCCGCGCTTCGATGGCGGCGGGCGTTTCCGCGGCCGTTTCGCCGACGGCGAAGGACAGCTTCACCGGCTCGCCCAGCACACGTTCCAGCGCCTCCTTCATTTTGGCCTGATAGGTGGGCGCGACCAGATGTCTGTGCGCGGGGGCCACCCGGAACTCGAAACGCATCCCCTCGCGCTGAACCAGTTCGCAATGCTGGGCCAGCATGCTCACCATACCGCCGCCATTCAGCGAAGCGGCGAGTTGCGCCCAGTCTCCGGCAGTCGCGCCATTCGCCACCGCTGCCCCCGCCGGCGCCACGACCTCTGTTGCCGGCACGGCGTCGGCTCGCGGCGCGGGTGCTGCCATGCGCACCTGCGCCCGCACGGCCCCCGGTCGCACCCCGCCGCCGGTGTCCGGACGGAAGGCCAGCATCCGCAGCAAGGCAATCGTGAAACCGGCGTAGTCGTCGGGGGCGTAAGTGAAGTCCTGGCGGGCCTGGACGGCGATCTGGTAACAGAGTTGCACGTCTTCCGGCGTCAGCACGGCGGCCAGTTCGACAATGGCTGCGGCGTCCGCGTCCGCCGAGTCCACCGCCGCCGGCACGACCTGGGCCACGGCGATCCGGTGCAGCAGCGAGGCCAGTTCGCCCAGCGCCGCCTCAAAGGAGAGGCTGGCCTCGCGCATGTGACCGGCCTGGGCCATGACTGCGGCGCCGTCGCCCGCCGCGAGCGCCCGCAGGATCGTCACCAGATGCTCGCCGTCCACGGCGCCGAGCATCGTGCGCACGGCGGGGCCAGTGACACGGCCGGCGCCATGCGCCACCGCCTGATCGGTCAGCGACAGCGCGTCGCGCAGGCTGCCCTGCGCGGCACGGGCCAGCCGCGCCAGTCCGTCGGCGTCGGCGGCGATGCCTTCCGCCTCCAGCACCATCGCCAGGCGCTGCGCGATCTGCGCCTCCGGAATCTGCTTCAGGTTGAACTGCAGGCAGCGCGACAGCACCGTTACCGGGATTTTCTGCGGATCGGTGGTGGCCAGCACGAACTTCACGTGCGCCGGTGGCTCTTCGAGCGTCTTCAGCATCGCGTTGAATGCTTGCGGGGTCAGTTGGTGAACCTCGTCGATGATGTAAACCTTGTAACGACCCGAAGTTGGAGCATAAATCGCCTGCTCCAGCAACGTAGTCATTTCACCAATGCCACGATTGGAGGCAGCGTCAAGTTCGACTACGTCGACAAAACGGCCGGCGTCGATGGCTACGCACGCCGCGCACTTGCCGCAGGGTGTGGCGGTGACGCCTGTTTCGCAGTTCAGTGCCTTGGCGACGATGCGCGCCAGCGTCGTCTTGCCGACGCCGCGGGTACCCGTGAACAGCCAGGCATGGTGCAGCCGCTGGCCGTCGAGCGCGTGCGACAGCGCGGCGACCACGTGCTCCTGGCCGACAAGCTCTGCAAAGGTTTTCGGGCGCCACTTGCGCGCCAGTGCGACCGTCACGGTGACATCCGGAATGTTGGGGCACCGGCGCTCGCGCCGGTGCGGTCAGGAAAGCGCAATGTTAGCCGCTTGCGCGCGGATGCGCGAGGCGCGGCGGGCCCGACAACAGGCTACTGCAAGCGATACTGGTAGCGCAGCATGAAGAAGTTGATGCCGTTGTTCGGCTGCTTGATGCTGGCATTGGACAGATGCTGGGCCTGCAGTTGCAGGTCGTGTTCACCCCTGCCGCCGAACCGGTAGCCAAGCCCCGCCTGGTCCCCGAACTGGAACGCCGTGCTGTAGTGTTTGGCGTAGTTCAGCGAGGTGCGGGAGATCAGGTTAACGCCCATGCCGAGATCGACGTAGACCCCGCGCTGATCCTTCTGCTCGAGCCGGAACACCGGGGTGAAGCCGAGATTCGTGATGTCATGCGCTTGATACGCCGAATGGGCGAACCATTGCGCGAGCGTCAGATCCCAGTAACCGTTGAGGTGCCAGTTTTCGCCAGCCAACCAGCGCTGGTTCCAGTCCCACTGGATCCCGACGCGGGCGATCGACGCATCCGCGCCGCCGCCGCCGGTGATGCTGACGCCATCGACCGCCGCCGCATGCCCGGCGGCGAGGAACAGGGCGGTCCCCAGCGCAACGCGCACCCAGCCAGTTCTGCACCTGCGGTTCCGTGTCCCCATGCTGGAGCCTCTGTTCGCGGTGCCCGTTGTACCGCGTTCCCCTGCCGGTTCCGGGCACTCGTCCTGCCTGACTGGTCGCTATGGTCTTTAGGTGGTAAGTTTCGTAACTTGCGTAAGTTTTATCATCTTATACATTAATAATATACCCTAAGATACTATCTGTAAACAATAAAACGGGTGGCGAGCCTTACCCCCGGCACTTGCCCTGCTTGGCTGTGGCTGCTTCCTTCCGGACCTGACCAGATTCACCACCGGGCAATGCGGGGAGGCCCGCCATTGAGCTTGCGGCCGGCCCACAATGCGGGCCGGCGCGGTTAGTGGAGCTAAGGCCGTGATTATGCACGGAGACCGCCGCTCCTGACAGGCGTGCTGCACCGCGCGCCAGCAGCCCCGGGCGGCGCGCGCAGGCTCCGATGCTAGAATCCGCGCCGATTGCGAAGGTACGGGGATTGCCATGGAACTGCGGCAACCCGGTCCCGCCGCCGCGCATCGAAGGCCGCCGGAACCCTTGGAGGAGCAGATGACTGACAAGACGATCGAATCCGTCCTGCAGGAGCACCGGCGCTTCCCGCCGAGCCCTGCCTTCGTCAAGCAGGCCAACATTTCCGGCATGGCGGCCTATCAGGCGCTCTGCGCCGAGGCGGAACGGGACCTTGAAGGCTTCTGGGGCCGGCTGGCCCGCGAAAGCCTCGCCTGGCAGCAGCCCTTCACGAAGGTCCTGAACGACAGCGCAGCGCCCTTCTTCCGCTGGTTCGAGGACGGCAAACTGAACGCGTCTTACAATTGTCTCGACCGGCATCTCGCGACCCAGGGCGACAAGGTCGCCATCATTTTCGAAGCCGATGACGGGCAGGTCGCCCGCGTCACCTACCGCGAACTGCACCGCCGAACCTGCGCCTTCGCCAACGGCCTGAAGCAGCGCGGCATCAAGAAGGGCGACCGCGTCATCGTCTACATGCCGATGTCGGTCGAAGCCGTCGTCGCCATGCAGGCCTGTGCCCGTATCGGTGCCATCCATTCCGTGGTATTCGGCGGCTTTTCCGCCAAGAGCCTGCAGGAACGCATCATCGATGCCGGCGCTGTCGCTGTCCTCACTGCCGACGAGCAGATGCGCGGCGGCCGCGCGATTGCATTGAAAGTCGCGGTCGACGAAGCCATCGCGCTGGGCGGCTGCGAGTCGATCAAGACGGTGACCGTCTACCGGCGCACCGGCGG
>CAZXNF010000275.1:0-5373 GCA_964641785.1 uncultured Streptomycetaceae bacterium
ATCTTGACCGGCGCGATGACGAGGCGCCGGATCCTGAGGGGCGAGTTGGCGGGCGCCGTGGCCATGCGGACGAGCCTGGGCACGGCATCCTGCTCGAGCGTCGCGTTGATTATGTCGATACGGTCGAAGGATTTTTCCGGCTCCAGGATCGCCAGCGATGTCACTGGAATGACCGCCAGCGAAACCTTGACTTCGCGCCCGCTGCCGATCGCGATCTGCTCGAGGCGCACCTGCGGCGAAGGCACCAGGGTAAAGCGCAGGCTGCCGATGCTGACGGGCTCGCCGAGCCGGTCCGAAAGGATTTTTTCGGCCCCCGGAATGTAGCCGGTCAGCGGAACGACATGCAGCAGGCCGAGACCGCCGGCCACGATGGCGACGGTCGCAACGACGATCATCTTGCCCCACGGCAGCTGGCGCCGTGCCAGCTTGATGGTGCCGCCCTGGGCGGGTTGCAGGCCCCGCTCGAGGACCTTCTGCGCGGCGACCGCCTCGGCGCGGGACTGCGCATCGACCCTGGCGCGCACCTCGGCATCGCGCTCCGCCTGTTCGCGGGCGCGCATTTCCGCCTGCACGCGCTGCTGGATCTGTGATTCCGCTTCCTGCCGCAGGCGGTGCTCCTGCATGACGCGGGCGACGGCTTCCTGCTTGGCACGGTCTTCCGCGGAGGCGCGCGCCTTCTTCTCAGTCATCGCCTTCTGTTCGGCCTGTGCGCGCAGCATCGTTTCGGCCTGCGCCTTGGCGACGGCTTTTTCATGGGCGAGGCGGGCGGCTTCCAGCGAGCGTTCGGCGTCCTCGCGCGCCTTGCGCGAGGCTTCGTTCTGCAGGCTCGCTTCCTCGCGGATGCGTTTTTCGGCTTCCTCATGGGCGACCTGCGCCGCGGCCGCCCGGGCTTCGGCCTCTTCGCGCGCCGCGCGTTCGGCCTCGGTGCGCTTGGCGAGATCTGCATCGATGCGCTGCTCGGCGTCTTCGCGCGCCTTGCGCTCGAACTCGGCCTTGGCTTCGGCCTCCACGCGCGCCTTGCGCTCGGCCTCGATCAGCGTCTCGACTTCGGCGCGGGCTTTGATTTCGGCCTCCGCGCGCGCGGTCTCGATGCGGGCTTCGGCCGCTTGACGTGCTTTGCGTTCCGTCGCGGCGTCTGCGCGGGCCTCGCGTTCGGAAATGCCCTTGGCGTCGGCTTCGGCGCGTGCGAGGCGGGCTTCCTCTTCGCGGGCGCGCAGCGCGACTGCTGCCTTCATCTGGTCATCTTCGCGGCCCCGGCGTTCGACCACGATGCGCGCTTCGGCCTCCTCGCGTGCCTTGCGCTCCGCGATGGCCTGGGCCTCGGCTTCCTCACGGGCCCTGCGCTCGGTTTCGGCGCGGGCGTCGGCCTCGGCACGCGCCTGCTGGATGTTGATCTCGATTTCCTTGAGTTGCGCGCGGGCCTTGTCTTCCGCTTCGACCCTGACCAGCTCCAGTTCGGCCGTATGGCTCAGCCGCTCGGCTTCATCCTGGGTCCGGCGTTCGAGATCGGCCAGCGCCGCCTGTTCGGCTTCAGCGCGCACTTCGGCGTCTGCCCGGGCCCGGGCCTGGGCTTCCATCAGGGCGCGGGTCGCTTCCTCGGCCTTGGTCAGTGCCGCGAGGCGGTCTTGCTCGGCGGCGCGGACGAGCTTGTCCGCATCGGCGCGGACGGTCTCGGAGGACTGCTCGCGCGAACGTTTCTCGGCTTCGGCGCGGGCCTGTGTTTCGGTGGCGGCCTTGGCTTCGGCTTCCGCCTGCGCACGGGCGGCGGCTTCCGCCATCGCGCGCGCTTCCACCGTGGCGCGCTCGGCGGCGCGGGCCCGTTCCTCGGCATCGTGACGGGCTCGAATCTCGGCCTCCGCGCGCGCCATGGCGTCGATTTCCGCTTTCTCGCGGGCCTCGCCTTCCGCCATGGCCCGTGCTTCGGCTTCCTTCAGGGCCTGCTCCATTGCGCGGAGCTTCGATTCGACCAATATACGCGTCCGGGCCTCGGCCTCCGCACGGGCGCGGGCATCGAGTGCCGCCCGCAGGCGCGCCTCGACTTCCGCCTTGGCACGCGCTTCGAGTTCGGTCTTGGCTTTGACTTCCTGATTGGCGCGGTATTCGGCGGCCGCCCGCATCCGGGCTTCGGCATCGGCCTTCGCCTTGGCCTCCATGGCCTGGCGCACGCGCGCTTCCGCCTCCGCCTTGACTTTCGTTTCCTTGGCCGCCAGCGCTTCCGCCTCGGCTTTCTCGCGTGCGGCGCCGGCGGCACGGGCTTCCGCCTCGGCCCTGGCTTTCGCCTCGGCCTCGGTTTTGGCTTTGGCTTCCGCCGCGACCCGTGCGCGCGCCTCGGACTCCTGCCGGGTTTTCGCTTCGGCCGCCTGTCTGGCTTCTGCGGCGGCGCGCGCGTTGGCGTCCACCTCGGCCTTGCCCCGTACCTGCGCCTCGTTGCTCAGGGCGGCGACGGCCTTGGGCGAAGTGAAATCGAGATCGTCGTCGCCGGTGACCGGTGCGGACTCCCCGACCTTGGGCGGCTCGAAGAAAACGCGGATGTAGCCTTCCTTGAGCAGGTAGGCCACGGTCGCCGACAGTTGTTCCGCGGGGATTGCCGCCTTGCGCTCAACGTCGGTGAGCGTCGATTTGCCGTCCACCAGCAGGAAGATGAGCGTCTGCTCCCTCGTAAGGCGGATCGCCTTGTTCTTGAGGTCAAGCACGCCCTTGGCGGTTTTGGCGAAGATAGTGTCTGGATGCATGGTGATCTTAGCGCGGCGTGCGTGATCAGTCGGGTGAGCGGACGCGATGGGGTTCACACGGTTCGCCGCACGGGCGCACGGTGTGTGCGGTATTGCACGCCAGACACAGCATGAAAGGCAGGACTCCCCGGTTTTCCCGACAGACGAGCAGAATTTGTACCCGGACGGTGCCTACAATCCCCTGAGGCGGTGCCCTTTTTCGCTATAGTTTAATACGGTTACGAGGCGCGCTACGAGCGCCGCATCGCATGGTCCCCAAGACACCCAAAACTCCCGCCTGTTCCACCGACGATGCCGCGGCCGCGCTGCCGTCCGCTGATGCGGCCATCACACCCGCCGAGGAGGCGACCGCGCGACGCAGCACCTACGATGTGACCGACCACATCCCGGTCACGGACCCGGCGGCAGTCGGCGCCGAGGTCGCGCGGCTATTTCAGACCCTCCACCCGGACGCCGATCCGCAGATGCTGCGGCAGGTCTTTGATGATTTCACCGCCTTCTACGCGGGCAATGACCCGCGCTACCACGCGAACGAAACTCCCTACCACGACGTGCAGCACGTGCTGGACGTGACCTTGGCAATGGCGCGGCTGATGACCGGGCGGGAGCAGGCCCGTGGGCAGGAGCCCCTGGGGGAGCGCCTGTTCCGCTTCGGCATCGTGCTGGCGCTGTTCCATGACAGCGGCTACCTGCGGCACCGGCGCGACCGCCGGCGCCGCCACGGCGCCGAGTACACGCTGACCCACGTGTCGCGCAGCGGCGACTTCCTGCGCGACTACCTGCCGCGCGTGGGTATGGGTGATCTGGCGGGGACTGCGGCCCGCGTCGTGCATTACACGGGGTACGAGGTCCCGGTGGCGAACATCCGCTTGCGAAACCCGGTGTTTCACGAAATGGGCTGCATGCTCGGCACCGCCGACATCCGTGCGCAGATGGCGGACCGCTGCTACCTCGAAAAATGCCACGACCGGCTGTATCCGGAGTTCGTGCTGGGGGGCGTCGCGCGCCGGCGCCGGCCTGGGGGCGGGGAGGAGGTGGTGTTCGCCTCGGCAGCCGATTTGATCTCCAAGACACCGCAGTTTCATGCCAACGCGACACGGCGGCTCGATCTCGAGCTTGACGGTTCGCACCGGCATTTCCGACGTTTCTTCCACGGCGACGATCCGTATCTGGACGCGATCGAGCGCAACGTCCATTACGCGCGGCAGTTGGGCGACGAAAAAGACATGGGCGGGCTGCGTCGGCGCCTGCCGCAGCTGGGCGGCACGCCGGCTAACTGACGGTCAGCACGATCTTGCCGATGTGCGCGCCGCTTTCCATGAGTGCGTGCGCCCGGGCAGCCTCGCCGAGCGGGTAAGTCGCGTGCACCACGGGCTTGATGGCGCCGGTGTCGATCAGCGGCCACACCCGTTCGCGTAATTGCCGGGCGATGGCCGCCTTGAAGGCGATGGGGCGCGGCCGCAGCGTCGAGCCGGAGATCGTCAGCCGGCGCAGCAGCACCTGGCCGAAGTTGACCGCGGCCTTGGCGCCACCGAGAAAGGCGATGAACACCAGCCGGCCGTCGTCGGCCAGCGCATCGAGTTCGCGCGGAATGTACTCGCCGCCCACCATGTCGAGGATCACGTTGACGCCGCGGCCGCCGGTGGATTCCTTGACGATGGCGACGAAATCTTCCGTTTTGTAGTTGATCGCGCGCGTCGCGCCGAGGCTTTCGCAGGCCGCGCACTTTTCAGGCGAGCCCGCGGTGGCGAACACGGGGTGGCCCAGTGCACGCGCCATCTGGATCGCCGTCACGCCGATGCCGCTGGAGCCGCCCTGCACCAGCAGCGTTTCGCCGGCTTGCAGCGCCGCGCGGTCCCACACGTTGCTCCAGACGGTGAAGCAGGTTTCCGGCAAGGACGCCGCTTCGACGAGCGTCAGCCCGCGTGGCACCGGCAGGCAACTCGATGCGGGCGCCACGCAGTACTGCGCGTAGCCGCCGCCGGGCGTCAGCGCGCACACGCTGTCGCCGACCTTCCATTCCGTGACGCCTTCTCCCAGCGCTGCAATCGTGCCGGCCACTTCCAGTCCGGGCAGAGACGAGGCGCCCTTGGGTACCGGATACTTGCCCTGGCGCTGCAACACGTCGGGGCGATTGACGCCGGCGGCGGCGACGGCGATCAGGACTTCTCCGGCCTGCGGTTGCGGCATCGGATGCGCGGCAATGCGCAGCACCTCGGGCCCGCCGGGGGCGGTGATGGTGACGGCTTGCATCTCGGAGGGTAAGGCCATGGGGGTCCTCAGCTATTTCTGGAGTTGCGCCGCACGATAGCGGCGGATGCGGTCATTGAGGCCGGGGGCTGAGGCGGAAGCCACCAGCGTTGCCATGTCGGCCTCCCGGGTGTCGGCGCGGGTTTGCGCATAGAGATGGGCCGAAGCGGCCGGACTGAGCGTGCCGCCGGCTTCCGCGGCTTCCGCGATCGTTTCCGGCCAGCCTTCCTGCGCGGCGATGGCCGTAAGAAAACCGGCGCGCAGTGCGATGTCCGCATCGAAGGTCGCGCTGGTTTCCAGCCACGCGCGCGCGGTGGCGCCGCCCACGCAGGCCGCGAGGCGGCGGGTGCCGAGCACCAGGCCGAACTGCAGACCGGGCATGCGGAAGGTG